>JADGQS010000082.1 GCA_017881585.1 Gemmatimonadaceae bacterium
GAGGCTACCCTCCTCGGGCGCACCGTGAACATCACGGCGCGTCCGCTCGAGTCCGGCGGCGCCGTGCTCGCCCTGCTCGACCTCACGCGGCTTCGCCGTCTCGAGTCGGTCAGGCGGGACTTCGTCGCGAACGTCTCGCACGAGCTGCGCACGCCGCTGACGATCATCGGCGGGTTCGCCGAGACGCTCGTGCACGACGATCCGCCGGTCGAGCGGCGCCGCCAGTTCGCCGAGCGCATCCTCGGCAACACGCGGCGGATGCAGCGCATCGTGGACGATCTGCTCGACCTCTCGCGCATCGAGTCCGGGAGCTGGACGCCGAACCCGGCACGCGTGGATCTCGCCGCGGTCGCGGCGGATGTGATCTCCGCCGCGCGCGACGCGGCGGGCGCGAAGGGCGTGCGGCTCGAGGCGAGCATCCATCCCGGCGCCCGGGAGATCTGGGCCGATCCGACGGCGATCCGGCAGGTGCTCGGCAACCTCGTGGAGAACGCGGTGCGCCACACCACCACGGGCCACGTCGCGATCTTCTCGCTCGTGCGAAACGACGGCGGCCTGACCGTCGGCGTTCGCGACACCGGAAGCGGCATCGCGCCGGAGCACCTGCCGCGCATCTTCGAGCGCTTTTATCGCGTGGATCCGGGCCGCTCGCGCGACGAGGGCGGCACCGGCCTCGGCCTCTCGATCGTGAAGCATCTCGTGGAGGCGCACGGCGGCACCGTGCGCGCGGAGAGCACGGTCGGCGTGGGCACGACGATCGCCGTGCACTTTCCCGCGGCCGCGCCGCCGGCGGTTCGGCCGGCCTGACGCCTGTTTCGCGACGAGGGATTTTCCACTACCGTTGACGAAGTCATTATGCGTGCACCGACGCCGCTTCGCCTGGCTTCCACCGATGGTCCCTATCGCGCCGCACGCGAGGAGGGCGGCCAGCGCATCGCCGCGATCGACATCGGATCGAACTCGATCCGGCAGATCGTCGCCGACGTGAGCACGAACGGGCAGATCCGTGTCGTGGACGAAATGAAGGCCGCGCCGCGCCTCGGAACGGGGCTCGTCGAGACGAACACGCTCTCCGACGAGCCCATGCGGCTCGCCATCGAGTCGCTCATCCGCATGGCGACGCTCGCGCGCCAGCTCGGGTCGAAGCGCATCGAGGCGGTCGCGACCAGCGCGGTGCGCGACGCGACGAACGGCGCGGCGTTCATCTCGCGGGTGCGGCAGGAGACCGGGCTGCGCGTGCGTGTCCTCGTCGGCGAGGAGGAAGCGCGGCTCGCGTTCCGCAGCGCGCTCGCGCACTTCGAGCTGGGCCACGGCCGCGCGGTGGTGATGGACATCGGCGGTGGATCGCTCGAGCTCGCGCTCTCGGCGGAAGGGCTCGTCGAGCGGCTGATCTCGCTCCCGTACGGTGCCCTGCGCCTCACCGAGCAGTTTCTCGGTGCGACCCCCCGCGCGAAGGACGTGAAGAAGCTGCGCAAGTACATCCGCGAGGACATCCAGCGGTCGCTGCCGCTGCGCGACTGGCGCGGCGCCGACGTGATTGGCTCGGGCGGCACGTTCACGAACCTCGCCGGCATCTATCTCGCGCGTCAGGGAATGCGCGCGGCGCGATCGGTGCACGGCACGCGAATTCCGCGCGTGGAAGTCGAGCACGTGCTCGAGATGCTGCAGGAGATGACGGTCGCGGAGCGGCTGACGGTGCCGGGACTCAACGCGGGACGGGCGGATATCATCGTCGCGGGCCTCGCGGTGGCGGCGGAGGTCCTGGCGCGCGTCGAGCCGCGCGACCTCGCGGCGTCGGCATTCGGGATCCGCGAGGGGCTGCTGCTCGAAGTCGCGCGCGTGATGCCGACCATCGCCGATCCGGGCGAAGCGCGTTCGCGGTCCGTGCGCGAGTTCGCCGAGCGCTGCCACTACGAGGAGCCGCACTCGCGCCAGGTGCAGCGGCTCGCGCTCCAGCTGTTCGACTCGATCGGCGAGCGGCTCGGGTGCGCGCCGGAGGACCGGCGGATCCTCGCCGACGCGGCGCTGCTGCACGACGTCGGATACCACATCAACTACGAGGGGCACAACAAGCACTCGTACCACCTGGTCCTGCATGCCGACCTGCTGGGCATGTCACCCACCGAACAGGTGATCGTCGCGCACGTGGGCCGCTATCATCGCGGCGGCGAGCCGAGCCGCAGGAAGCACCCCGCCTACGCGCAGCTCGACAAGCGCACCCGCGCCCGCATCAAGCGGCTCTCGGCGATCCTGCGCATCGCCGATGGATTCGACCGCGGGCACGTCAGCGCCGTGGACAAGGTGAAGGTGCGCTGGATGGAACGCGCGCTGCGGCTCACGCCGGTTCCGGTGCCGAAGGCGAAGTCGCTGCGCCTCGAGCTGTGGGGCGCCTCGCGAAAATCCGCGCTGCTCGAGAAGCTGATCGGGGTGCCGGTCGAAATTATCGGGCTTGATGGGAAAGTGGTGCAGCCGTCCGAAGAGGAACATCCTGAAATGGTCGACTGACTGCTCAGGGGCGAGTGGCGAGACCAGTGGCGAGTGGCGAGGGTGAGTGGGAAGTGGGGAGAACCGAGGGGCGAGGGGCGAGACTCTGGAGAAGAATTGAGAAGCGGCGAGACACCGAAGACTGTCTCGCCGCTTCTCAATTCTCAGTTAGTCGGTCGCCGTTCTCCCCGCTCCCCACTCGCCCCTCGGTTCTCCCCACTTCCCACTCACCCTCGCCACTCCGAGCTGGTCTCGCCACTCCCCACTGGTCTCGCCACTCCCCACTGGCCTCACCACTCCAATCTCGGGGCTTGAGAGGAGCCGTCAGCCGAATGCCTCGGCCGGCAGCGCCGCCGGAATAGCCACCTTCACCGCCGAGTCCCGGACCTGCCCCCACGAATCCCGCAACAGCACCTTGTGCGTCGCGAACTCTTTTCCGCCCACGGGAATGCGCTGCGTGTAGCTGCCGCCGGAAGAGAGCTCCCAGGCCTGCCGGTTGTCCGCGAGGCAGGTCTCGAGCAGCGCCATCAGCCGCGGGTGCAGCTGCGCGTCCTCCACCGGCACGGCGCACTCGACGCGGCGGTCGAAGTTGCGCGGCATCCAGTCGGCGGAGGTGATGTAGTACTCGGGCTTCGAATCGTTCGCGAAATAGAAGAGCCGCGAATGCTCGAGGAAGCGTCCGATGATGCTGATGACGCGAATGCGGTCGGAGAGGCCCTCGACCTGCGGCCGCAGGCAGCAGATGCCGCGCACGATGAGGTCGATTTCCACGCCGGCCTGCGACGCGAGATACAGCGCCTCGATCGTCTCGGCGTCCACGAGCGCGTTCATCTTCGCGATGATGCGCGCCGGCCGGCCCGCCGCCGCGTGCTCGGCCTCCCGCTCGATGAGCTGCAGGAATCGCTGCCGCATGCCGTGCGGCGCCACGATCAGCTTGCGATACACGCGCTGGCGCGAAAACCCGGTCAGCATGTTGAACAGGTCGCTGACGTCCGCGCCCACGGACTCGCTGCAGGTGAACAGGCCGATGTCGGTGTAGACGCGCGCGGTCTTGGCGTTGTAGTTGCCGGTGCTGAGGTGCACGTATCGCCGGATGCCGTCCGGCTCGCGCCGCACGACGAGCGCGACCTTCGCATGCGTCTTGAGTCCCTGAATGCCGTAGGCGACATGCACGCCGAACGACTCCAGCGTGCGCGCGAAGTTGATGTTGTTCGTCTCCTCGAACCGCGCCTGCAGCTCGACGAGCACCGCCACCTGGATGCCGCGCTGCGCGGCTTCCGTCAGCGCGCGCACGACGGCGCCGCCTCCCGTGCGGTACAGCGTCATCTTGATGGCGAGCGTCTGGTCGTCGCGCGCGGCGGCCTCGATGTACTGCTCGACCGACGCGCCGAACGAATCGAACGGATGGTGGACGAGCACGTCGCGCTCGCGAATCGCGTCGAAGATCGAGCGGCCGGCGTCGCGCAGCTCGACCGGCACGGCCGGGACGAGCGGCGGGTCCTTGAGCTCCGGCAGGTCGAGCAAGGTGAGCGCCATGAGGTCGCTCAGATCGAGCAGCGGGCTCGGCGTGTGCACCTCGCGGTCCGTGAGCGGCGTGATCTCGGGATCTTCGGTGTCGCGCAGTTCGTCGAGCAGCAGCGCGCGCAGCGAGGCCGGCATGTCGGCCGGCACCTCGAGTCGCACCACTTCGCCGAACCGGCGCTGGAACACCTGCTCCTCGATCATCGCGAGGAGGTCTTCCGGCTCCTCGCTGTTCGCGATTTCGAGATCCGAGTAGCGCGTGATGCGGAACGTGTGCGAGCCGAGGATCTGCATCCCCGGGAACAGCGTGCCGAGATGCGCGCCGATCACCTGTTCGAGCGGCACGAAGTGATTCGGGCGCCCCTCGACGGGAACCCAGCGCGGGAGTGACTTCGGCACCTTCACACGGGCGAAATGCTCGTGGCCGTGTTCGGGCTCGCGAAGCTGGACCGCGAGCGAGATGGAGAGGTTCGAGATGTACGGGAACGGATGGCCCGGGTCGACCGCGAGAGGCGTCAGCACGGGGAATACGTGCGTCTCGAAGAACGCGTCCATCGACTCGCGCTCGGCGGCGGCGAGCTCGGCCATCGTCAGGAGGCGCACGCCGTGCGCGCTCAGCGCGGGCAGCAGCAGCTCATGCAGGCAGCGGCGCGCCTGCTCGAGCAGGTCGCCGACGCGGCGCTCGATCGCGTCGAGCTGCTCGCGGGCGGTGAGCCCGTCGGGCGGCGTCTGCTGCACGCGCGCCGCCACCTGCCGGCGCAGGCCGGCGACGCGCACCATATAGAACTCGTCGAGGTTCGAGCTGAAGATCGCGAGGAACTTCAGCCGTTCGAGCAGCGGGTTACGCTCGTCGAACGCCTCCGCCAGCACGCGCGCGTCGAACTCGAGCCACGAGAGCTCGCGGTTCAGGAAGTGCGACGGCGTTGCGGTCGGAGACGAGGGAGTCATGGGTGAGCAATGACGATCAAGCGTGGAGCGGGGGCACAGCCGGCGCGGGCCGGTCCTCGAGGTGATGCTTGATCGTCTTGCCCTCTGCAAGATACACGGCATCCTCGGCCACGTTCGTCGCGAGGTCGGCCACGCGCTCGAGGTTCCGGCTCACGAGGAGCAGCTCCAGGACGGCCGAGATCGTGGACGGATCCTCCATCATATGAGTGAGGAGGATGCGGAACACCGACTCGTGCAGCTCGTCCACCTGGTCGTCGCGCCGGCACACGTCGCGTCCCAGCTGGCCGTCGAGGTGGACCACGGCGTCGAGCGCGTCGCTGAGCATCTTCCGCGAGCGGTGCGCCATCTCGGCGATCTCCGGCGGCGGCGCCACGCCCGAGCGCAGGTCCACCATGCGCAGCGCGCTCTGCGCGATGTTCACGGCGTGGTCGCCCACGCGCTCGAGGTCACCGGCGATGCGAATGGCGCTCACGATGAAGCGCAGGTCGCGTGCCATCGGCTGCTGCAGCGCGAGCAGCGAGATCGCCAGCTGCTCGATCTCCACCTCGAGCAGGTCGACCTCGGCGTCGGCTGGCACGACCGACTCGGCCTTTACGGCGTCGCGACGCAGGAACGCCTGCACCGACGTCGCGAGCAGCTCTTCGGCGAGCTGCGACATGTCGAGCAGCCGCTGCTTCAGCAGGTCGAGCTTCTCGTGAAACGTCTTGTGGCTGGCGGGCGTTTCGATGGCGGTCATCCGTTGCTCCGTGGCGCGTGGCCGTGTGTTTCTGCAGCTGGCGCGGCGCGCATCAGCCGAACCGGCCCGTGATGTAATCTTCCGTTTCCTTGCGGGCTGGAGCCTGGAAAATTTGCTCCGTCCGGTCGAACTCCACCAGCTTGCCCATCAGGAAGAAGCCCGTGTAGTCCGACACGCGTGCGGCCTGCTGCATGTTGTGCGTAACGATGACGATCGTGCAGCTGTCTGCCAGGCCGAGCAGCAGCTCCTCGATCTTCGCGGTGGCGATCGGATCGAGGGCCGAGCACGGCTCGTCGAGCAGCAACACCTCTGGATCGACGGCGAGCGCGCGCGCAATGCAGAGCCGTTGCTGCTGTCCGCCGGAGAGTCCGTACGCCGACTCGTGCAGCTTGTGCTTCACCTCGTCCCAGAGAGCGGCGCGGACGAGGCTTCGCTCGACCCGTTCGGCCACCTGCGCCCGGGAGAGGCCACCGTTCACTCGCAGGCCATACGCGACGTTGTCGAAGATCGACTTCGGGAACGGATTGGACTTCTGGAACACCATCCCCACGCGCCGGCGAACGGATGTGACGTCAAGGTCGAAAATGTCTTCGCCGTCGAGCCGCACGTCGCCCTCCACCCGGGTGCCCTTCACCGTTTCAAACATCCGGTTGAGCGTGCGCAGGAAAGTGGACTTGCCGCATCCGGACGGGCCGATGAACGCCGTCACGTGGTTCGTGGGAATACGAAGGGAGACGTCGTAAAGCGCCTGCGACTTGTCGTAGAAGAAGTTGAGACCGGTGATGCGCATCTTCTCTTCGACGCCCGGCCCGAACAACTCGGCGGATGCGGCGCCCTGCACCGTCACGGGCGCGGCCGCATCGCCGGCCGGTGACGAGCCGGCCAGCTCCTCCGACGGCTTCGGCGACCCGGGCATCGGCGTCGTGAGCCGCGGCATGCGCGCCTCGGGTGATCGTTCGTGAGCTTCCATGGGGACCGTCATATGGTTCACCGGGCTCGGCTGAGCCGCGAACGCGAGAGGATCAGGCGCGCGGAAACATTGATCGTCAGAATGAGCATCAGCAAGACAAATCCGGCCGCGAATGCTTGACGATGCCAGTCGGCATACGGCGACGTGGCGTACTTGAAGATCATCGCCGGGAGTGATGCCGCCGGCTGATTGAAGCCCGGACTCCAGAACTGGTTGCCGAAGCTCGTGAACAGGAGCGGAGCGGTCTCGCCGGCCACACGGGCAAGGTCGAGCATGATGCCGGTGATGATGCCCTGCTTTGCGGCGGGCACCACCACGGTGGCGAGCATCCGCCACTTCGGCGCGCCGAGCGCGAGCGCACCCTCACGAAGCCCTCGCGGCACCGCATGCAGGAACTCTTCGGTGCTGCGGACGGCGATCGGGATCATCATGATTCCCAGGGCGACGCCGCCGGCGAGCGTGGAGAAATGATGCATGCGCAGGACGACCACCGTGTATGCGAAAATGCCGATCACGATCGACGGAACACCGTTGAGCAGATCCGTCAAATACTGCACGACGAACGCGAATCCCTTCTGACCGTATTCCGCGAGATACACGCCGCCCAGGAATCCGATCGGGACGCCGATCGCGGTTGCGAGCGCGAGCATCTTCGCGCTCCCGACGATCGCGTTGGCCATTCCACCGCCGGTCTCTCCGACCGGTTTCGGCAGTTCGGTGAAGAATGCCCAATCCAGCGTGCTCGCGCCCTTCAGGAACAGATAGCCCAGGACGAAAAACAGCAGGCCGCAGATCAGCAGCGTGCTCAGGCCGGTGAGCGTGAGCATCACGTTGTTCACTGCGTCCCGCCGCCGGCGCCTCCCCGCGCTCGTCACGCCGGTTGCGCGCTATGGCGCGATGTCGCGTGGATCAGCAGCCTGGCGACGCCGTTGATGACGATGGTGAGCGCGAACAGCACCAGCCCGAGGTTGATCAGCGAGCTGATGTAGGCATCGCTGGTCGCCTCCGTGAATTCGTTCGCGATGATCGCTGCGATGGAGTATCCCGGCGCGAACAGCGAGGCATGGATCTTGGGATCGTTGCCGATGACCATGGTCACCGCCATCGTCTCGCCGAGGGCGCGCGCGAGCGCGAGGAAAATGGAGCCGAAGATTCCCTGCTTGGCGAAGGGCACCACAACCTTCCACGTCATTTCCCACTTGGTTGCGCCGAGTGCGAGCGCCCCTTCTCGCTGATCCTGCGGAACCGCCATCAAGACCTGCCTCGACACCGAAACGATGAACGGCAGGATCATCACGGCGAGAACGATGCCCGCCGAGAGGAAGCTGACGCCATAGAACGGGCCCTGGAACAGCGGCGTCCATCCGAGCGTGTTCTTCAGAGCGGGGTACGCGTACTCCTTGATCACTGGCAGCAACACGAACATGCCGATCACTCCGTAGATCACGCTCGGCACTGCGGCGAGCAGCTCGATGAGAAACGTCATCGCATCCGAGAGCTTCCGCGGCGCGAGCTCCGAGAGAAAAATCGCCGCTCCCACACCGGCAGGCACGGCGAGCACGAGTGCCACCATCGACGTGACCACGGTTCCGTAGATGAACGGGAGCGCCCCAAACTGCCCGGCGACCGGGTCCCATGTTTGTGTGACGAAAAAGTGCCAGCCGAACTGGTGGCGCGAGAGGGCCGAATTCACCCACAGCTCGTAGACCAGCGCCAGCGTGACCAGCACGATGCTGAGCGCGGCACCGCGGACGAGAAGCTGCGCGACACTGTCACCGCTGACGATTCGGCGAACGAGAGCACCTGCTCCCGCTTTCGGAACAGGTGCCCTCGAGTTCGTCGCAGAGATTACCGCGTCGGACACACGCTCACTTCACGGCCGAGATCGCCTTCAGTTCTTTTGCCACGACCGGCTTCGGCAACTGTGCGAACGCCAGCACTTCGGTCATTCGCTGTCCATCGGCGAGCATCCACTTGAGGAAGTCCGTGATGGCTTTCTTCTTCGCGGGATCCTGGATCTTCGCCGGGATCAGCAGCCAGGTGAAGCTCGAGATCGGGTACGCCGCCTTGCCGGGAGCGTTGGTGATCGAGACGCGGAAGTCGCCGGGCATGTTCGCCGCCGCCCCCGCGGCCGCAGCCGTGACGCTCGCGAGATCGGCGTTCACGAAGGCACCAGAAACGTTCCTGACCAGTCCGTACGAAATCTTGGTCTGGATCGCGTAGATGAGCTCGACGTAGCCCATCGCCCCTGATGTCTGCTGCACGAGACCGGAAACGCCTTCATTTCCCTTTCCACCAAGCCCGACCGGCCAGTTGACCGAGGTCGCCTTGCCGACCTTCGTCTGCCACTCGCTGCTGACCTTGGACAGGTAGTCCGTCCAGACGTACGTCGTGCCGCTTCCGTCGGAACGATGCACGACGACGATGTCCGCGCCGGGCAGCTTGACCCCCGCGTTCGCGCTGGCGATCGCCGGGTCATTCCATTTTGTGATCTTGCCGAGGAAGATCCCGGCGAGCGCCTCGGGCGTGAACTTCAGGCCGGTCGCGACACCGGGAACGTTGTAGACCGGCACGTCTGCGCCGAGGACGGTCGGAAAGTGCAGGATTTCCGTGCCGCGCTTCGTCTTGAAGTCGGCGATCTGCTGATCGGTCATGGGGCCATCCGAGGCCCCGAAGTCGACGGTACCCTCGGTCACCTGGCGAATGCCGGCGCCCGAACCGACCGACTGGTAGTTGATATGCACCTCGGGGTGAACCTTGTGGTATTCGTCGAACCACTTCGTGTAGATCACGTTGGGGAAGGTCGCGCCCGCCCCTGTCACATTCGTCTGCGCGGTCAATGCGAGCGGCGCCAGCATCGCCGCGGCGGCCAGTGATCTGAGCAGGGTCATGGAGTTCATGCGCATTTTGTGGTTGCTCCGAAAGCTGAAGTAAAAGTAGGCGGGAGCGTGGTACGAACCATGTAACGGATACGTCACGACGAGACGTCCAGAGACGGCACCGCGCGCCGATGATCGGCCCGACCAGGGCCCCATCGGCGCTCCGCACGACGACTTATGGCAGGACGTAGCGGAAGGAGGAGAAGAGCATGTTGTCGATTGCCTGCGGCTGGAGGCCGCCACCCGACCACGTGTTGCGGCTGGTATACGAGTACTGCATGCCCCACTGCACAGTGCCGGCGGCGCCCTTGTAGAAGCGATACCAGAACCCGAGGTTGGCCTGCCAGATGGCGCGCGTGTCGGCGGCGCAAGTTCCCGAGTTCGGCGTCGTCTGGTTCGTCGGCGCGGCTTCGGTCTGGCAGCCCGTGTTGACGTTCAGTTCCGAACCGTAGCCAACTCCCTTGCCCGCCACATTCGTATAGGCGGTGCGATCGGCGTATTCGGCGCCGATGTAGGAATAGACGTCCAGGTTCTTCGTGGGATGCGCCTCGAGCGACAGCAACAACTGCGACGCCTTGATCGGCTTGAGCGTGCCGTCCGAGCCAATCGTCACGTCCGCCAGTTGCGCCGCGCCGTAACGGCCGATGCCCTGTCCCCACAGGCCGGAGAGGCCAAGATCCATCACGTCGCGGCCGTCGGAGTTGATGGGGAGGACCACGCCGAATCCGAGGCCGTATCCATAGTTTGTCGCATTGCGCGTGCCGCCCGAGACGTTGGTCGGGTCGATCACGCGGTCGCGGAACGCGCTGCCGACGGCCTTGAGCTCCCAGTGCCCCGCTCCCTTCGGATCGAACGCGAGCTTCGCGACGAGGTCGGGCGAATAGTCGGTGGAGTACGTTGTCGTCGCGTTGAGCAATGGGCCGCCCGCCTGCCCGATGACGAAGTTCGGCGGTGCGTTGCGCGCGCTGAACGTCGTCTGCGACTCCTCGAGCCCGAAACCGAACGACGATTCGTCGCTCAGCTTGTTCACGAAGCGCACGCCGGCCTGCCGCGCCCAGTTGAATCCCGCAGAATATTGCGCTTCGATCGTCAGCGGCACGAATTCAGAGCGCGGATTCATGCCCGTCTTGCCCGGCGTCATGAGCGACCACATCTGTCCGCCCGAGATCGTCCAGCCATTGTCCATCGCCACCGACGCGAAGAACTGGCGGATGCGCAGCGAATAGCTGTTGCTCTCGTTGCTGTTCGACGTCGTGCCGGACGACAGGAAGTCCGACTCCCAGAATCCGGTGAGCTTCGTCGAACCGGCGTTGCCGCTCGCGAGCAGGCCGATGCGCGACTGGCGTCCCGAAAAGCGGGCCTCGGTCATGTTTCCGTTCGTCGTGCCGGAGAACGGAATGGCATTGTACGACGAGCCGATGTCGGCCGTGAGATTGCGCTGGCGCCACACGAACTCCGCGGCGGCATAGCCGATCGGCTGCAGGGTGATCCCCTTGTAGTGCAACGCGGCCGTGCTGTCCTGTGCGTGCGCGCCCTGCAGCGCCGCCATCGACAGCATCATCGCGGCCGCGAGCGGGGCCATGAGCGAGCGTGGACGAACGAAAGTCATCTGTGGCTTCCTGGTGTAGGGGGTGAAACCAGAGTATCGGCGCGATTGTACCACGCCATAAGCTCCCCTTTCCGTGTCACGGTTCGAAGCGCGGCGGGTAACGGCGAGGTAACGAGCGTGACCTCGGCGGGTTGCCGCCCGTCTCCCTT
>JADGQS010000230.1 GCA_017881585.1 Gemmatimonadaceae bacterium
GGATGTCGTTCAGGTTCGGTAGATCGTGATGGACGTATCACCGTAACGGCGCGTATCGCCGCCGGCGGGGAGAGTTTCGGACGACTCGTGCTCCACTCCGAAGATCGCTGCGAACGGACGCTTCAGCCAGAGATCGGCAAGTTGTACCGCCATGTTCTTCCTGTAAGGCGGGTCGGCGAATGCAATGTCGTATGGCTCCCCCTCACCCGTCGCCCGTAAATGCCCCTCACCCGTCGCCCGTCGCGCTTTCGTGAGAAAGCCTGGCGCGTCTTCGCGGTGCAGTGTGCTGCGCCCGCCCGCGCCCAGCTTCTTGATGTTCTCCTGCAATACGCGGAAGGTGCGCGGATCGTTCTCCACGAAATCCACGGAGCTTGCGCCGCGCGACAGCGCCTCGAGCCCGAGCGCACCGCTTCCCGCGAACAGGTCCAGCACGCGCGCATCCGGCAGGCTCGTGTGCACCATGCTCATCCACGCCTCGCGCACGCTGTCGAGCGTGGGCCGCACGGAATCGCCCATTGGCACCGAGATCCGACGTCCGCGCCACTCGCCCGCGATGATCCTCATCGAAAATCCACGAGGCCAAGCTGGAGTGTGGACCGTCCGCGGAACTCGTTGCGCTCGAGTTTGTATGCGATGTCCACACTCGCGCCTGCACGCAGCTCCGCGCTTCTCTCCGAAAGGCCCCACCCCACCGTCTCGATCGCACCCTGCGGCGCCTCCACGGCGAACTTCACGCCGTTTGCGCCGATCTTCGTCGCGTTCGACGCCAGGCGCACATCCCTCGCCACGAACAACGGCCCCGGATTCCCGACGCCGAACGGCTCCAGGTGCCGGAGGAGCTTCTCGAGATCCTCGGTCGCCTCCGCAAGCGGCAGCTCGAGGTCGACACGAAGCTCGCGAACGAGATCGTCAGGCTTCAACCGGTCGAGCGCGACCTGGTTGAACCGCGCGGCGAACTCATCGACGCGCGCGGCATCGACGGTGAGCCCGGCCGCCGCGCGGTGCCCGCCGTGCTTCACGAGCAGGTCGCCGCACGCCGCGAGCGCCGCGTGCAGGTCGAACGCGGGAATCGAGCGCCCCGAGCCTTTCCCCACTCCGTCCTGCAGCGCGATCAGGAACGTGGGCCGCGACGTCTGCTCCACCACGCGCGAGGCCACGATGCCGATCACTCCCGAATGCCACGACGGGTCCGCGAGCACGATCCCGAACGTCGCGTCGAGGTCGAGCCGTTCCACGCGGCGCATGGCCTCATCGAGAATGCGGCGGTCCATCTCCTGCCGCTCGCGATTGAGTTCCTCGCAGACGCGCGCAAGTCCGAGCGCCTCGTCGTCGCGATCGGCGAGGAGGAGCTCCACGCCGCGGATCGCGCGATCGAGCCGTCCGAGCGCGTTGAGCCTCGGCGCGAGGATGAATCCCACGCGGCCCGCCGTGATCTCCTTCCCCTCCAACCCGGCGCTGCGCACGAGCGCGCGAATCCCCGCGCACTTCGAGTCGGCGAGCAGTGCGAGACCGCGGCGGACGAACACGCGGTTCTCGCCGCGCAGCGGCGCCACATCGGCCACCGTCGCGAGGGCCACGAGATCCAGCATGTTGAGCACCACGTTCTCGTTGCCGCCCAGCGCGCGGGTCAGTTCGAGCGCGAGCTTGAAGGCCACGCCTACGGCCGCGAGATCCTTGTCCGGCGATTCGTCGTCGTGCCGCCGCGGATTGATCACCGCGAACGCGTGTGGCAACGGCCCGCCCGGCAAGTGGTGGTCGGTGATGATCAGGTCGATCCCCGCCGCGCGAAGGTCATCGGCGGCGGCGTGGGCCGTGGTGCCGCAGTCGCATGTGAGCACCACTCGAGCGCCTGCCGCCTTCGCGGCCGCCACACCCGCGGGCCCAAGATCGTAACCGTCCGTCCGGCGATCCGGAATGAACGGCACCGCCGTTCCGCCGAGCGCGCGGATGGCGCGGGTCATCAACGTGGTCGAGCACATGCCGTCCACGTCGTAGTCGCCGTGGACCAGGATCGTCTCATGCGACCGGATCGCATCCGAAAGCCGTTCGACCGCTCGCGGAAGGTCCTTCAGGAGTGTCGGATGGTGGAGCTGGTCAAGCTGGGGGCGGAGGAACTGCTTGGCCCGCGCCGAATCGTCGAATCCGCGGACGAGGAGCAGGCGGCCAAGCGGCAGCGGCAATGCGAGAGCGTCCGCCAGTGAGCGCGCCGCGCCGTCGTCAGTGCGAGGCGCGGATGTCCAGCGACTCGGTGTCCGTTTCACCCCGGGAAGTACATCAGGACGCCGCACCCCTCGCACAAATCAATGGCGCCCGTGTTGTTCATCACGTGGCGCCGCTGCATCGGAATGGCCGTGTCGCAGTTGCCGCACGACATGCCGCTCATCGCGAATACCGCCTCGGTGCGTTTCTTGCCCCCGCGAATACGATCGTATTTCGAGCGAAGGCCCTCGGGAACGAGCGTGGCGGCCGTCGCGCGCTTCGCCTTTGCGTCCGCGAGTTCTCCGTCGATCGCCACGCGTTCCGACGCGACTTCGGAGCGGGCGGCTTCCTGCTCCGCCTCGACGCCGGCGAGCTCGTTGTGCTGTCCCGCAAGCACGCCGCGCAGTTCCTCGAGCCGGCGGTTGATCGCCAGCAAGTCGCTCTCCTCTCCGGCGACGATCTTCCGGGCCTGCTCCATCTGCGCGACGGCCGCCGTGGCCTGCTTCATGGTCTTTACGGCATCCATCTGCGCCTGGTTCCGCTCGATCAGCAGCTTGTGCTCCGCGAGCTTGTCACGCAGCCACGCCTGCTTCTTCTCTTCCGCGGCGACGGCCGTGGACGTGCGCGCGATGGCGTCGAGCGTGCGCTGCTTTCGCTGATCGAGCAGGAGGATCCGCGGTTCGAGCGCCGCCAGCCGCTCCTGGAGCCCGTGTATGACCACGTCATCAGCCTGCAACGCCAGCAATGATTCTAGATCAGTCGACAAGTAGCCTCC
>JADGQS010000083.1 GCA_017881585.1 Gemmatimonadaceae bacterium
TCGGCGTCGGTGCCGTCGGTGGAGGCAACGAGATTCGCGATCGCCTGCCCGCTGATCTTCACCGGCGCCGTGAGCGCTTCCGTGCGGAAGGTTAGGACGTCGGTGCGCCCCGATGCCTCGCGCTGGTCGTCGACGAGCCAACGCGCCCACGTGTGCACGTCGTCGTAGCCCGTCGGCAGCGTGGGGCGCGCGCGGAACGGCACGGGCTTCGATGGATCGGACACGTATTCGTCGTACGCGGCTGCGCCCGCGACGGGCGCGGCATACCCGAGCCCGAATCCCGGCTGCAGGTAGAGCGGCGTCGCGCGCACCGTGCATCCGCTCGCGCAGCCCGCGGGCCATGCCGGCAGCCGCCGCCACACGTTCGTCCCGGTCTCGAACGCTGTCACCGGCGCGATGTCGGCCTTCGGTGCGCCGTCCTTGAGGTACTGATCGAGGAACGGGAGCAGCACCTCGCGCTGGAACGTGCGCGACGTGTTGCTCTCGAAGCGGAGGGCGCCCAGCGAGCTGCCGTCCTCGATCTCCTGGCCATGATGCCACGGGCCCAGCACGAGAAAGACCTTGTCGTTGTTCGTGTCTTTCGGCTTGATCGCCTTGTAGACCGCGATGTCGCCGTAGATGTCTTCCTGATCCCACAGACTGTGCACGAGCATCACCGGCACCTTGAGCGGCTGCGCGGCGAGCACCCGGTCCATCGCCTGATCCTGCCAGAATGCGTCATAGGCCGGATGCGCGAGCACCTTC
The DNA here is from genome assembly GCA_017881585.1 of Gemmatimonadaceae bacterium. Lineage (GTDB taxonomy): Bacteria > Gemmatimonadota > Gemmatimonadetes > Gemmatimonadales > Gemmatimonadaceae > Fen-1231. The sequence continues at coordinate 745 of JADGQS010000083.1, forward strand.
TGCCAGAAGCCCACCTGCTCGAGTCCGCGGCGGCGTCCGAGCTCGCCGGCCGAGCCGGCTTGCATGAACATGTCGTAGTCGTCCCAGTGGGTGCTCCACCATTTCGCGGAGTTGTCGCGCGTGCCGGCCTGCTCGTAGATGTACGGCATGTTCTGCTGGCGGAAGGCGCCGTTGTGGAACCAGTCGTCGCCCATCCAGCCGTCCACCATCGGGTTCATCGGCACGCTCACCTTGAGCGCAGGATGCGGGTTCACGAGCGCCATCAGCGGCAGGAAGCCGTCGTACGAGATGCCGAGGATGCCGACCTTGCCGTTCGACTCGGGGACGTTCTTCACGAGCCAGTCGATCGTGTCGTAGGTGTCGGTCGCGTGGTCCACGGCCGTCGGGTTCTGCGGTCCGTGCAACGGGCGGTTCATCACATAGTCGCCCTCGGAGCCGTACTTGCCGCGCACATCCTCAATGACGCGGATGTATCCGCCGCCGATGATGACGTCGAGGGCGTTGTCGTAGCCGTTGAGAGTGGGCCCGAGGTGCGCGCTGCTGGCATGCGTCGTGAGCTCGTTGGCGTTGTACGGTGTGCGCGTGAGCAGGATCGGCGCGCGATGCGCACCGTTCGGCACGAGGATCACCGTGTGCAGTTTCACGCCGTCGCGCATCGGGATCATGACTTCGCGCCGCACATGATCGAATCCGTCGTTGGTGGGCACGAGCTTCGCCGGCGTCTCGCTCGGCAGCGTCGTGACCTGCGACGACAACGTGCCGATGGGCGCAGCAATGATGCAGAGTCCGAGGGCGAGAACGTCCCAGGTTCGTGATACGATTTTCAGCACGGACGGCTCCTTGGCGGGGCGGATGGATGGGAGAAGGTTCGTTCGGCGCGCGCTCGTTAGTGGCGTGCGCCCGCTCGGGAATGTTAGGGAATGTCGTCCGTGTTCCTGACCAGCCGCACGAGATAGCGAACCGATGCCACGTAGCCCGCGAGCGGTGCGCGCTCGTTGGTGCCGTGCACGCGCTCGAGACCGTCGGCTTCGATGGGTGCGCCCATGAAGCGGAACGTCTGCGAGCTGAGACCCGACCAGTAACGCGCGTCGGTGCCGCCGATGACGAGGTAGGGCGTCACGGTCACGGCATTCGCGCCGAACTCCTCGCGCACCGACCTCGCCAGCGCCGCGAATCCCGCGCCCTTCGGGTCCGACACCGGCGAGGGATCGGAGTGGAAGCCCAGGTCGCGGATCGCGACGGCCGTGTCGTTGACGATCCGGCGCACGCGCTCCGTGACGCTCTGCATCGTCTCGCCGGGGCGGATGCGAAAGTTCACCACCGCCTTCGCGTCGATCGGCAGCACGTTCGTCTTCACGCCGCCGCTCACCATCGTGAAGGCGGTCGTCGTGCGCAGCATCGCAGCGCTCGCCGGCTTGGCGAGCATCGATTTCTCGACGACGAGGCCGAACAGCCAGAGGTTCGACATCGCCAGCCGCCTGCTGTACGGCATCGACGGCGACAGCGCGTCGAGCATCCAGCGCGTCGGGCCGTCGAGCGTCGCCGGAAAGGGAGAGGCCTCGATCTTCTCTATGACTCTCGCAAGCTGGCCGATGGCCGTGTGCGCGGGCGGCGTGGATGAATGGCCACCCTTCCCCTTTATCGTCAGCTCGAGTGAGAGGGACCCCTTCTCGCTCACGCCGATGAGCGCGATTTTGCCCGGCACGCCGAGCATCGAGCCTTCGGCGATCGCGCCCCCCTCGTCGAGCACGAGCGCGGCCGTCTTGACACCGCGCGCGACGAGCGTGTCGCGCAGTACTCTTGCGCCCTCCTGACCGCCGATCTCCTCGTCGTGGCCGAAGGCGAGGTACACGGTGTGCTTCGGCTGGTAGCCCTGGCGGAGCAGCGTCTCGATCGCCTCGAGCGTGGCGAGCACGGTCAGCTTGTCGTCGAGCGAACCGCGCCCCCACACGAAGCCGCCGGTGATCGCGCCGCTGAACGGCGGCTGCTGCCACAGCGCCTCGGTGCCGGGGATCACGGGGACGACGTCCTGGTGCCCCATCAGCACCACGGGCGCGAGCGCGGGATTCGAGCCCGGCCACGTGTACAGAAGCGAGAGATGGTTGATCAGCTCGTGCTTGAGCGTCTTGTGCACGAGCGGGAAGCTCTCGGCGAGATGCGCCTGCATGCCGCGGAACGCCGCGCTGTCGACCGGGTGCGTGCCGGGATCCCACGAGATCGTGGGAAAGGTGAGCGCCTTGGCGAAGCGCGCGATCGCGCCAGCGGAATCGACTGTGACGACTGCGGACTTGCCGCCCGATTCGACCACGGTTCCAGGCGCACGCGCCGTATTGAAGACGAGCACTGCCGCGAGGACGGCGATTAACGCGATTAGGCCGAGCAGGAAGCGTTTCATGGGCCGTGTCAGTGCGGGAATACGGCTGTCGGTCTGTCTCGAAACTCGCGCTGATCAGTCCGTCACGGCTTGAGCGATTCGACGCCGGCGCGGGCGACCTGCGCATCCTGCGGCGATGTGCCACCGCTGGCCCCGACGGCGCCGAGCACCTTGCCGTTCACGACGATGGGAACGCCTCCCTCGACCGCGACCACGCCGTCCAGTGTGATCACGGACACACGTCCCGCAGTGACCGTGGAGTCGAACGTCTTCGTCGGCCGCCGGAAGCGCGCCGCCGTGCGCGCCTTCCCCTGCGACACCGCGATGCTGCCGAAAGTCGCATCGTCCATATGGTGGAAGGCGATGAGTTCGCCCGCCGCGTCCACCACGGCGATCGACATCGCCCAGTTGTTCTTCGTGGCCTCAGCCTCGGCAGCGGCCAGCATTGTCTTTGCCGCCTGGAGGGTGAGGATCTTCGTATCGGCCAGCTGGGCGCTGGCGCCGAGCGGGGCGATCATGAGCGCAAGGGCGATGAGGCTTCGCATGGGATGCCGGGAGGGGGAAGCCGGAATATGACGCTCGGCCTTCCGGGCGGATAGCGCCGCGCGCGCCACTCTGACGCCTATTCGGCGCGGAGAACGAAGAAGCGGCGCCCGCTCGGGCGCCGCTCGTCGTGCGGCTTCTGCCATCTGCCGTCTGTACTTCAGTGGAGGCGGGGAGATTCGAACTCCCGTCTTGCATAAGATCTTCCGCAGCGTCTACGTGTGTATCCCGGCGATTGATGTTTCCAACGGCTGGCCGCCAGGCCGCCCACCGCTGGATGAGCCTTCTAGATTTTCGCGAGTCGACGGAAGGCGCACCGCCCCGCTAGCCCAGATTTGCGTTACGTGAGGATCGCCCCGGGCGGGCTACCGTTCACGCACTGCCACGGTAAAGCCTAAGCTTTACGCGGCGAGAGCGAAGTTTGAGTTCGCAGTTGAGAATTTCCCGAGTGTTTTACCAGGAACCCGAGGACCTGGACACGCTGCTACGGGTCCACCTACACAATCGATACCAGTCGCCCCCTATTACCCATCCAATATAACACAATTGGGCACGATGATGACCTCACGCGGAGGCCGAACGGCGCACTCCTCACCCCTCACCCGACGATTCAGGCCGTCCGGACGCAATTCCGGCCGTCGCGTTTCGCCCGGTACAGCGCCCTGTCGGTCACGTCGAACAGCTGCCCGCGCTTCATCGCCCCGCCGCCCGCCTCGTACGTCGCCACGCCGAAGCTCGCCGTCACCCTGATCTCGCGGTCCTTCCAGCGGATCGGCATCCCCTCGATGCTCGCGCGCAATCGCTCGGCCAGGTCGAGCCCACCCTCCAGACCAGTCTGCGGCAGGATCACGCAGAGTTCCTCCCCCCCGATGCGTGCGCAGGTGTCCGTCGTACGGACTGCATCGCGCATCACCTCCGAGATCGCCCTGAGCACTTTGTCGCCGGCCGGGTGCCCGTGCGTGTCGTTGATATCCTTGAAGTGGTCGACGTCCGCCAGCACGAGCGCACAGCTTCCGCCGAATCGATCGGTCTGGTCTAGTGTGCGCTTGAGTTCGTCGTCGAAGTGCCGGCGATTCGAGAGTCCCGTGAGCTCGTCAAGGCGCGCGGTGCCCCTGACCTCCTCGATCTCCCAGGCCGCTTCGAGCGCCGATCCGGCGAGCTGGGCGAAGAATCCGGCCGTCTTCAAGTCGCCCTGTCGCAGCGCGCCGGCCTCCGCCGTGCCGAGCACGATCGCCCCGATGATCCGTTTGTTGCGCCGCATCGGCAGGATCGCCAATGCGCCCGCGTGCGGCACCAGCGCACCCGGCGCGAAGAGTTCGTTCGATGCGGCAACCGCTTCCGCGTAATCCCAGAAGCGGGGAGTCTCATCGATGCACACGCCACCCACGAGCGACTCAGGCTCCACGGGATCGCCGGCGTGCGGCTGCGGTTCGGGGTACAGGGTGCTCGCGTAGTGCACGGCGCCGCGTTGCGTTTCGGCCTGCCACTCGACGAGAGCGGCGAACGTCGCGCCGCTCGCCTCGATGATGCTCTCGACGATTCCCTCCTCGAGCGCGTGATGCTCGCCCGACGGGTCGAGCTCCTGAACGCTTCGCACCAGCACGCGCATGCGCCTGTTCGCACGAGCGACTTCGTTTCTCGTGACCTGAAGCTCCACCAGCTGGGCCAGACGCTCTGCATGCCGCGGAAGCCAGAGCTTGAGTTCGCTGCGCGGATTCCGGATACCCGAAGCCGAATAGAGCACCAGACCGCCGACAACCTCACCCGCTGTGCCGAGTGCGGCAACGCCCTCGAGCGCCACGCGCGCGGCGGCAAAGACGAGCTGGCCGCCCGCGGCGTCGAAGCAAACGACGCCTTCGCTAGCCGCCCACGAAACAAGCTCGCGTTGCTGCGGGGTTCCCCACCCCGCGCTGGGCGGTGCGCCCGGATGATTCCATGCGACCGGCAGAAAGTCCGCGCCCTCGCTTCCGCGCATCCACAGCATCGCGTCGTCGGCCCCATGCTGCGCGCCGACATCGCCGAGATAGCCACGGAGATCGTCGGCCAACTCGCGCTCACGTACCTCCGCGCGATCGTTCGGATTGGACGGGTCGCGGATCGACTTCAGCAGCGACGCGCGCACGCCGCGCCGCGGCGACCCGCGATCTCCCACACGTTCGTACGCGACGCCCGGTGGCAGAGGAACCGGATGCCTTCGACGCCAAAGGGCGCGCCAGTAGTTCGCCGCAACGGCGACCATCGCTCCGGCCAGGAACGCCGCGAGCGTCTTCATCACTGCGCGTGCAGGATTCTCTCAGCCGCCATAGCCGCACCGAAGCCGTTGTCGATGTTGCACACCACCACACCCGCGGCACAGCTGTTGAGCATCGCCAGAAGTGCGGACAACCCCTCGAAGCTCGCGCCGTAGCCGACGCTCGTCGGCACCGCGATCACCGGCACGCGAACCAGACCTCCGACCACCGACGGCAGCGCGCCATCCATACCTGCTACCACGATGACGACGGCAGCGTCACGAAGCGCATCGTGCTGCGAAAGCAGGCGGTGAATGCCCGCGACGCCGACGTCCGTGAGCCGCGCGACGGTCAGCCCGACGGCGACGAGCGTCTCCGCCGCTTCCTCGGCTACCGCCAAGTCACTCGTGCCCGCGGTCACGATGAGTGCCGGCTTGCCGCCACTCTTCGCGGGCAACGCGGCACCGGCGAGGTGCACCGTACGGGCGAGCGCGTTGACTCGGACGCCGGGAAAGGCCGCGCCGAGCGCGACGCGTTGCGATTCGTCAGCGCGCGTGACGAGAAAGCCGTCTCCCTTCGCCGCGAGCCGCTCGCAGATCAACAGGGTCTGTTCGACGGTCTTTCCTTCACCGAACACGACCTCGGGATACCCCGCGCGCAACGCGCGATGGTGGTCGATGTTCGCGAAGCCGAGCTCTTCGACCGGCGCGCCGTCGAGGTGTGAGAGCGCCTGCTCGATCGTGGCCCGCCCCGCCGCAACATCTTCCAGCAGCGCACGGACCCGCTCGCGCCTCATGGCCTTCTCATGTGTGCCCGGCCTCGAGGAGTTCCGCGTCCAACTCGTGTCCTCCGTGCGGGAGGTCGCCGTGAGTGCCCATCGCGAGGTAGTCGCTGAAGATTCCCTCGACTTCGTCAAAGCTGTTCACCTGGTGCAGTCGCTTGCGCAGCTCCGCGGAACCCGGAAGCCCCTTCACGTACCAGCCCAGATGCTTGCGGAACTCGAGCGCAGCGCCGACCGGATCGATCTCGTACTCCTGCACCATGCGCGCGTGCTGGAGCGCGGTGTCGAACCGAATCGCCACGGGCGGCGCCGGCGGCAGCGGCTTTCCGGCGAGCAGCGCGCGCGTCTGGTCGAAGATCCAGGGCTGGCCGAACGAGCCTCGCGCGATCATCACGCCCGCACATCCCGTCTCTTGATACATGCGATACGCGTCTTCGGCCGTCTTGATGTCGCCGTTGCCGATCACCGGAATGTCGAGCGCCTCGACGAGCTTCGCGATCTCCTCCCAGCGCGCGGCACCGGAATACATCTGTGTGCGCGTACGTGGATGCAGCGCGATCGCGCCCACGCCCGCGTCCTGGCAGCGAAGGCCGATCGTCACGGGATCGCGCATTTCCTCGTTCCAGCCGCTGCGAATCTTGCAGGTGACCGGGAGATGCGTCGCGCGCACGACGGCCTTGATGACTTCCTGCACGAGCCCGAGATCCTTGAGGCATCCGGATCCGCCGTTGCGCCGCACCACCTTCTTTACCGGGCAACCGAAGTTGATGTCGATGAACTCCGGCTGAAACACGTCCGTAACGAGCGCCGCGGCCTCACCCATCGGGCCGGGCTCGCCTCCGAAGATCTGCACGCCGATCGGCCGCTCATCGGGCCCGAATCGAAGCTTGCTCAGCGTGGCCTCGTTCTCCCGGCGAATCCCCTCCGCGGACAGGAACTCCGTCACGACGACATCCGCGCCAAAGCGGCGGCAGAGTCGCCGGAATGGCGACTCCGACACCCCCGCCATCGGCGCCAGAAACAGCGGCACCTCGTGCGAGACGGAATAGGGGAATGCGGGCATGATTCGGAAGGTAAGCGCGTCGGCAAATGCTTGCAACATCACGATTTGACGCGTATTGGCACGAGCATTACCTTAGGCCCATACCCATCGACCAGACGGCGCGTCACCAACGGGCGCCTGAAAAAGAGGAGCTGCATGGAACTGCGCGAGTTTTTTTCTGAAGACGCCGTCAAACTCGACCTTCAGGGCACCACCAAGGACGACGTCCTGAAGGAGCTCATCGCACTTCTCGGTCTCGACGAGAAGAACGAAGCGATGCTCTTCAAGATGCTCAAGCGACGCGAAAACCTCGGCTCGACGGGCATCGGACGCGGCATCGCGATTCCCCACTGCCGCTCGCTGGTGGTCAACAAGCTGCGCGTGGCGTTCGGCCGGAAGCGCGAAGGCGTCGACTTCAAGGCGATCGACGAGAAGCCCGTGTTCTTCTTTTTTCTCATCGTGGCGCCGCCGCTCGAAGTCTCCAACCAGTACCTGCCGGTGCTCGGCAAGATCGCGCAGTTCTCGAAGGAGGCGGACGTGCCCGACCGTCTGCTGAGCATCTCGCAGCCGGCCGAGTTCATGAAGCTCCTCGAGGAGAAGGGCGTATGACTCGCTATCTGTTGGTCGCGACGATCGCGTTCGCGCCCGTTCTCGCGCCGGCGCTCTCGCCTGGTCTCGCGGCGCAGAACGCCGATCCGCACGCCACGGTCACCGTCGGAACGGCGACCGCGAAGCGTGGTGAGCGCGCCTACGGTGCGCTGGTTGTCCCAGCGGGCAGCGATGCCGGCACGGTCATTCAGGTCGCGGTCATCAACGGTGCCAAGCCGGGCCGCGTGGTGTCGTTCGTGTCGGGCGCGCACGGCACCGAGTACACGGCGATCGTCGCGCTCACGAAACTCATCGAGCGCATCGATCCGAAGAAGCTGAACGGCACCGTGATCATCGTGCCGTTGCTCAACGTTGCCTCGTTCGAACAGATGGTGCCGCACATCAATCCGGTCGACAAGAAAGGGATGAACGCGTCGTATCCCGGGAATCCGGCCGGCACACAGACCGAGCGCGCGCTCGCGATGGTCGCCGAGCAGGTCGTGAAGCCCGCCGACGTGATCGTGGACTTGCACGGCGGCGATCTCGACGAGAACCTGCGGCCCTACAGTTACTGGATGCGCAGCGGGAACAGCGCGCAGGACAGCGCGAGCCGCGTGCTCGACGAGCGATTCGGCCTCGACATGGTGATCGTGAGCGACGTCGACATCACCAACCCCGCGCGCACGCGGAGCCTCAGCGGCTACGCGCTCGTGCTCGGCAAGACGACGTTCGTCGCCGAAGCGGGCCGCTCGGGGCTCGTGACCGCCGAGGAGACCGGGATGCTCGTCAACGGATCGCTGAACGTGCTGGCCTCGCTCAAGATGATCGATCGCGCGGTGCCGGCGTCGCCGAAGATCAAATGGGTCGGCCACGACCAGCGCGTGCGGGCGGACAGCGGGGGGATGTTCTACGCCACCGCAGCCCGCGGCAGCCGCGTGCTGAAGGGCGCCAAGGTCGGCTACATCACCGACTACGTCGGACGGAAGATGAGCGATGTGCTCGCGCCGCAGGCCGGCATCGTGAGCTTCATCCGCGGCGTGCCCTCGCTCGCGAAGGGCTCGACGATCGTGACGGTCGTCGAGGTGTTCGACGGAGCCCCGCCGCCGTGGACGAAGCCGGCGCCCTAATCAGCGCGAGACCAGCACCGGAAGTTCCTGCACAACGGGCGGCGGCGTCCTCAGCCACTGCGGCCGCCCGATGGCCGTCGCGCGGAGAAGAGCCGGCCCCGGCTGGAACTGCGCGAGAAACGCCGTCGTGAACGACGGCATCATCGATCCCTGACGCGTACGCGGATCGTAGAAGCCGTCGCGGCTCGGGGCCACCCGGAGCGTGGCGAGCATCACGGAGTGCGAGCCCTGAATCAGCTCGAGGCGCACATCCACCGGCGTGCGCCCCGATGTGACCACGTGCACGAACGAGGGCATCCCGGCTCTCAGGTCCGGGCTCACCACCTTGAGCTCGAGGCTGCGCACCTGCACCCACGCGCGATACGACGACCACGCGCCGATCGCGACGTGCAGCAGGGCGACGATGATGATGACGCGCTGGACGACCCTGAGGAGTCGCGAGCCGTTCGATGCGCGTTCGGAGAAACTCAGCTTTGCCGTAGTCATGACTACGGCATTCTAACGACCTTCCCCATGAAGAGCACGGTGCCGGTGAGGCGTTCGCGGATCACCATGATGTACGGGCGATCGACGCGCATGACCGTCACGAGCGGAGCCGAGACGGTGCCGACCCCCACCGTCGTGACCGCCGCCGCCTCGGTTCCCTCCTCGTTGATGTCGACGAAACTGTTCTGCTGCACGAACTCGATGAAGAGCTGCGAACCGGCCGGATTCGGGGCCATCCGGGTGAAGTCGGCCCCGTTCGAGTCGAACGGCTCGACCATCCCCAATGCCATGAGATCGGGCTTCAACTGCCTCTTGTAGGCCAGCGTCAGCTTGGGAAGCGAGAGATCGACGTGCTCCACCGCCCTGAGGCTCCCGATGAGAGACTGCCATGCAGTGGGCGTGAGCGACGCCGCAAGCGTCTGAATATCGGTTCCCGCCTTCGGCAGGAGAACGGTCATCGTGAACGCGCTGTCGCCGTACGGCAGGTCGACAGCCTGATAGGCCGCGGTTTCTGCGTACGAAAACGCGTGCAGCTGACGCATGAGCTGCATCTGCTGCGTGGCGCCGGTGCTCGTGGTGAACGTGGCGGCGGTCGTCTGGGCCGGATCGAACTGCGAGCGCCAACTTCCCTTGAAATAGATGGCGTTGATCAAGAACATCATCTCGCTTGGATCGATGCCATCGAGAACCGAGGGGATCTTGCCGTTCGTCGCGCTGTTCACCCAGCCGTTGATGGTCGCGAGCGAGCCCTGCACGTCGGCGAAGTTCAGCCCTTTCACCGTCGCATCGAAGTAGGTCCTCGTGGTGTCGACGAACGTCTGGAGCACGGGGAATCCATTGCGGTACCAGATCGAGTTCGCGATCTGCATCTTCACGCCGGGGTCGAGCGAGGTGAGCAAGGCGATCAGCGATCGATAGCCCGCGTTGATGTCCGCGAGTGAGCTGTTCCCGAACTGCAGCGCGCCGCGCATCTGGTCGTACGTAACCGTCGCGGCGCCGTTCATCGTCATGCCGAGCGCGAACGACGCGCTGAGCGGCGAGATGAAGACGTTGGCGTCCGGCTGGGCCGCGTTGACCTTCGCCCACAGCGCGAACGAAAAAGCGGTCGACGCATCGCGGACCGACGTCTCGGAGATGGTGAGGGCGCGGGGAAGCTGGGTTAGGACGGCCGGCACGGGCGCCGTGACGTCGTGGCACGAGACGACGCACATCAGCGACACGAAGAACAGCGACACCCGCGTCAAACGAGCCTGAA
>JADGQS010000019.1 GCA_017881585.1 Gemmatimonadaceae bacterium
TGCAACTGCAACTACAACAACAACTACAACGGCAAAGCTCTCGACTGACACCCGTCAGCTCACAGCTGTCAGACGACTTCGGTCTTCCATCTTCGGTCTTCCATCGCTCTTCCCTCACAGGCCCGGAGGGAATCGAACCCCCAACCGCCGGTTTTGGAGACCGGTGCTCTACCAATTGAGCTACGGACCTACTCCAATACCGCAGGGTGACTGACGGGACTTGAACCCGCAACCCCCGGTGCCACAGACCGGTGCTCTAACCAGTTGAGCTACAGTCACCACAACCGACCACGCATCAAAAGTAGTCGGAGGACTCTAGTCTGAGAAGTGAGAACAGATATGAGCGGCGAGACCAGATCACAGTGGCGAGGGTGAGTGGGAAGTGGGGAGAACCGAGCGGGGAGCGGCGAGTGGAGAGACTGACTTCCCACTTCTCATGTCTCAGATATCCGGTCGCAGTTCTCGCCGCTCAAACTCCCCGCTCGCCTCTCGGTTCTCCCCACTTCCCACTCACCCTTGCCACTCCCCACTGGTCTCGCCACTCGCCCCTGCAGTCTATTTTGCGCGATCCATGTACTCGCTGGTATTCGGATTGACCCGCACCTTCTCCCCCGTCCCGACGAACTCCGGCACGTTGATCACCACCCCATTGTCCAGCGTCGCCGGCTTCGAGCTCGCCGTCTTCGTCGCCGTCTTCATCACGGGCGCCGTGTCCACCACTTCGAGCACGAGAAACTGCGGCAGTTCGATGCCGATCGGACGGCCATCGTAGTATTCGGCGAGGATGTTCATCCCCGGCTGCATCCACTGCGCGTTGTCACCCAGCATCTCCTCGTCCATCTCGAGCTGGTCGAAGTTCTCCGTGTTCATGAAGTGCCAGGTATCGCCGCCCCGGTACATGAACTCGAGCTCATGCGTCTCCATCGACGCACGTTCGATGGTATCGGCCGCGCGGAAGCGATGTTCGAAGCTGTTCCCGTTGCGCAGGTTCTTCATCTTGGTCTGGATCATCGCACGCAGATTTCCGGGCGTGTGATGACGGAACTCAAGCACGCGGCACGGCTGGCCCTCGAAAACGATGACCATTCCGCGGCGGATTTGTGTGGCGGGCATTGCCATTGGACGACTTCCCTATTTGGCGATTTAATGAGTTCGGAGACAGCCTTTAACTGTAGTCGCTCGAAGGGGTTGAGGCAACGGTTTCGGGTGCTTGGCCGACGTGTCGTCGGTCGCGCACTGGCATGTCCCACGGGCTCCGCCTTCCGGTCGCTCCGCTCCCCCGGGCGGACCCTTTGGGACACGCCCGTGCGCTCCCTCCCCACCGAGATCCGCATGGCGCGGGCCACATCGTGCCGATCCATTCGGCGGCACCGATTTCTTCATCGACAAATTCCACTTCACGGGTCCCGGTCGCGTGGGCTTGCAGTCGATGTATTTTCACGCGCCGACGGAGGCATAGCACCCCGCGCCTGCTCGCCCGTCGACATCGGTAAGGCGGGCGGGATGGTGTTCGTCCAGGGCGAGCCCGGGCGAGCGGAGCGACAGCGACGCGAAGCGGAAGGCCGCCCTGGGCGAATACCATCTCGCCCGCCGAGAGCATCGCCTCGCCCGCCGCGAGCACCGCGCAGCCGTTACTTCTTCGCGAGCACCCGCGCGAGACTCGGCCACAGATTATGCGCCGCGATCCGGGCCCCCTCGGGAGTCGGATGGATCCCATCGCGCTGATTCAGCCGCGCGATCCCCGCGATTCCATTCAGGAAGAATGGCGCGAGCGCAACTCTTTCCTCCACCGCCACTTTGCCGAACACCGCGTGAAACGCCCGCGTGTATTCCGGCCCGAGATTCGTCGGAGCTTCCATCTGAAGCAGCAGAATCGCCGATGCCGGATTCACCGTGCGAATGCGTCGGATGATCTGCCGCAGGTTCGCGGCCGTGGAATCCGGATTGAGCCCGCGCAGTCCGTCGTTCGCGCCCGTCTCGATCACCACGACATCCGGCTTCTCCTTGAGCAGCCAATCCACGCGCCGAAGCGCGCCCGCCGAGGTCTCGCCCGAAAGACCGGCGTTCACCACGAATGCCTTCACCCCCGCCGAATCCGCCACCCGCTGGATCACTGCCGGATACGCGTCCGTCGCAGGATCGTCGAGCCCGAACCCCGCTGTGAGACTCGTTCCCAGAAACAGGACGCGCGGCACGCCCGTAGTGCCGGGAACGGCGGACGTTGCCCCGCCCGCCGCCACCGTAGTTGATTCCACTGGTGCCGGCCGTGCCTTGGCCTTCGTATCGGCTCCGCCACACGCCCCCAGCAACACCAGGGCAATCCACCACTTCGCTCTCATAGACTGCATGCTCTCGGCAAGAGATCTCACAAAAGAATACCAGAGCGGCGCCTCGCGCCTGGCCGTGCTCAAGCACGTGTCCTTCGACATCCCGCAAGGCTCCTTCGTATCCATCGTCGGTCCGTCCGGCAGCGGAAAGACGACGCTGCTCGGACTCCTTGCCGGACTCGACACCCCGAGCGGCGGCAGCGTCACGCTCGACGGCACCGACCTCACCCGCCTTACGGAAGATGAACGCGCCCTGCTTCGCGGCGAGAAGGTCGGCTTCATCTTCCAGACCTTTCAATTAATACCGACTCTCACGGCAATAGAGAACGTGCAGGTCCCGTTGGAACTGCGCGGAGACGACGGCGCGGCGGCCCGCGCGACGAGCCTGCTCGAGCGCGTGGGACTCGCGGACCGCATGGACCACTTCCCGACGCAGCTGTCGGGCGGCGAGCAGCAGCGCGTGGCGATCGCGCGTGCATTTTCCAACGCGCCGCGCATCCTGTTCGCCGATGAGCCCACCGGCAATCTCGACGGCGAGACCGGCGCGCGCATCGTCGAGCTGCTCGAGGAACTCAATCGCGAGTCCGGCTCGACGATCATCCTCGTCACGCACGACATCACGCTCGCCCAGCACGCGAGCCGGATGATCCGCCTCAAGGACGGCGTCGTGGTGGAAGACACCGCCCGGCCCGTGCCGTGAACCAACCCCGGAGCCGTCCGGCGAGCCGCTGGTCCCGCATCGCCAGCCTCGCATGGCGCGAGAGCCGCACCGCGCGCCGCCGGCTGCTGCTGTACATGTCGTCGATCTCGCTTGGCGTGGCGGCGCTCGTCGCGATCGACAGCTTCGCGAGCAACGTGCAGCAGTCGATCCGCAAGCAGGCGCGCGACCTCCTGGGCGGCGACGTCTCATTCTCGAACAACGCGAAGCTGTCCCTTCCGCTCCAGCGCGTCATCGATTCGCTGAACACTCACGGCACGCCGGTGGCGACGGTGGTCTCGTTCATCTCGATGGCGACCGACACGCGATCGGGCGGCACCAGGCTCGCGCAGATCAAGGCGGTGACACCGGAATACCCGTTCTACGGCGCGATCGTCACGTCGCCCGAGGGCCAGTGGGCCAGGCTGCAGCAGGGCCCGTACGCCATAGTCGACCCCGCCCTGCTGATCGCGCTCGATGCGCGGGTGGGCGACTCGCTGGCGATCGGATACGTGAAGTTCGAGATCATCGGCGTCGTCAAGAGCATGGCCGGGCAGTCCGATGCGTCGCTCGTGATGGCGCCGCGCGTGTTCCTGCCCGAGCGCTACGCCTCGGAGACCCAGCTCCTCGGGTTCGGCAGCCGCGCGTCGTACGAGTGGCTCGTGAAGCTGCCGCCGACGGTCGGCAGCACGGCATGGGTCAAGCCGCTGCGGGCGAGGTTCCAGAACGAACACGTGCGCGTGGTGACGGTGGTGCAGCGTGAAACGAACATCTCGGAGTCCGTCCAGCAGCTCGCGAATTTTCTCGGGATCGTCGGGCTCATCGCGCTCCTGCTCGGCGGCATCGGTGTCGCGAGCGGCGTGAACGCGTTCGTCACGCGCAAGATCGACACCGTCGCGGTGCTGCGCTGCCTCGGCGCGACGAGCGGACAGGTGCTCGCGATCTACGTCGCGCAGGCGGCCATGATGGGATTCGCGGGCGCGGCCGTCGGCGCGGCCCTCGGAGTGGCCATCCAGTACACGCTGCCGGTAGCCATCAAGGATTTCCTGCCCGTGGACGTCAGCGTGTCGCTCGACTGGCGCGCGATCGGCATGGGACTGGGTATCGGTGTATGGGTGGCCCTCGTGTTCGCCCTGCGGCCGCTGCTCGCGCTGCGGCGCGTGTCGCCGCTGCAGGCGCTGCGGCGCGACACGGCGGCGCTCGACGCCGAGCGCAACAAGGACGTGCCGACGCACCTCGTGAACATCGCGCTCGTCGGCAGCGTGTTGCTGCTCGCATTCGAGCGCGCGGGAAGCCTGCGGCGCGGCGCGATGTTTGCCGCAGGCATAGGCGGGAGCATGCTCGTGCTCTGGCTCAGCGCCAGCGGCCTCTCGTATCTCGCCCGCCGCGTCGTCACGGCGCGCTGGCCGTACGTGGTGCGTCAGGGGGTGGCGAACCTGTACCGGCCCGCGAACCAGACGCGATCGGTCGTTCTCGCGCTCGGGTTCGGCGCGTTCCTCGTGAGCACGCTGTTCCTCGTGCAGGCGAACCTGCTGAAGCAGTTCGAGGTGACCGCGGCGCAGTCGAAGGCGAACCTGATCTTCTTCGACATCCAGGAAGACCAGCGGCAGGGGCTCGACTCCATCCTCCGGTCCGACGGCCAGCACGCCCTCGGGTACACGCCGATCGTGACGATGAAGGTCGCGGCGATCAACGGCCTCACGCCGGCGCGGTGGGCCGCGTCGCAGGGAATCTCGGCGAACAACTGGGCGCTCCGGCGCGAGTTTCGCTCGACGTTCCGCGACACCATGGTCGCCACCGAAAAGCTCGTCGAGGGGAAGTGGTTCGGCGGCGCACACCTTCCCGATTCGCTCTCGGAACTCTCGCTCGAGCAGAGCCCTGCGCAGGAACTGCACGTGAAGATCGGGGACATCATCACGTGGGACGTGCAGGGCGTGCGCGTGTCGTCGCAGGTCACCAGCCTGCGCGACGTAAACTGGGGCCGGTTCGAGCCGAACTTTTTCGCGGTGTTCGAGCCGAAAGCATTGAAGGACGCGCCGAAGAGTTACGCGACGGTCGCGGCGGTGGAATCGGACTCGACGATCGCCCACCTCCAGCGGTCGAGCGTCACACGATTCCCGAACATCTCGAGCATGGATCTCTCGCTCGTGCGCCGCACGATCGGGGACATCGTCAAGAAGGTTTCGGTCGCGGTGCGCTTCCTCGCGCTGTTCAGCCTCGCGATGGGCATCCCGGTGCTGTTCAGCGCCGTCGCCGCCACGCGCCGCGACCGCCTGCGCGAGGGTGTGCTGCTCAAGACACTCGGCGCCACAAGCCGCCAGATCGCGCGGATCCTGCTCTCCGAGTACGCCCTCCTCGGCGCGCTCGGCGCGCTGACGGGAATGGTACTCTCGTTTGCCGGCGCCTGGGGCCTGGTGCACTTCGTCTTCGGCGGCACCTTTGCGCCCGCGCTGCTGCCGGCGGCGATGATCGCGCTGGCGATGATGGCGCTGGCGATCACGATCGGGTTGCTCACCGGGCGCGATGTTTTCCGAGAAACTCCGATGGCGGCGTTGCGGGAAACGTGAGATGGAAGATCGAAGATGGAAGACCAAAGGACGCGATCTCCATCTTCCATCTTCCATCGCCGTTCATCGGTCGTTATTGAATCCTCACGATCGCAATCCGAACGGTACTCGGCGGATCGCCGCCGTTGACCGACCGAAGCTCGATCAACTGCTTTGCGCTCTGCAATCCCGAGAGATCGAAGATGGCAAATGCCCCGCCCACGAGCGTCGTCAGGTTGACGCTGAAGTTCCCGAACGAGAAGGTGTGCGGGTTGAACGGACTGCTCGACGGATAGAGCTGCGAGGTGTTGTTCGGATTCGCGCAGGGGCCGAGGTCCGTGCACATCCCCAGCCAGACGTCGTGCAGATTCCACGAGAGGAACCGCAGGTGCGGGTTCGCGGGCGTGAAGCCGGGGAGGTCGTCCGTGAACATCGCGAGTGACCATTCGCCGAGCGACTGCTCCCAGCTCTGTCCCGTACGCTGCTCGAGATTCGCGACGCCCGTGACGCTGCTCAGCGTCCAGTCCTTCAGGAACTGGCCCTCGTTCGACGAGAACAGGTCGTTCGCCCAGCGTTCGACCGACCAGGCGGACGCATAGAACGTGAAGTCCTGGGTGTAGGTGCGGCCGAGCATCGAGACGAGTTCCGGCGAGCCAAGATACGAGTACAGCGCGTCGAAGTGGCGCAGCATGAGCAGCGGACGGTTCGCGCATGGCGGGGCCGCCGTGCCATACCTGACGTCGCACCCGATGCTCGCGGCGTATCCCGTGTTCTGCTTCGCCTGCGTGCCGTAGATCGTGCGCGCGTAAAGCTCCTCGGCGTTCCGCGCCATGCCCTCCTCCCACGAAAGATCCTCGAGCGCGAGGTTGTGCGAGATGCGCCCGGCGAAGGCCGTGATGTGCTTCACTTCGTGGATGATCGTCGGCCTCATCTGCCGAAGCCACGAATCGCGCGTGCCGGTGTCGAAATACCCGAGCGCGCTGTTCGTGGGCACGGCGGCATAGAAGTACTCGCCGAGGTTGCTCGACGGCGCCGCGGTGACCGGCGCAAAGTCGCAGCTCACCATGAAACCGAGGATGCTGCCCTCCGCGGTGTCGTTCACTCGCGGAGAGAAGACCATGACGATCTTGCCGAGATTGCCGAGCTGCGCGTCCATCACGAACGGATTGCCGAAGTTCGCGAGCTCGATCGGGTACATCACGTTGTCGAACTCCTGCCCGAGCTGCTGGTAGTAGTTGTCCATCTGGCCCGCGAGCGTGGGCCCGCCGGCGAACACCGTCGTCGTGTCTTCGACGACGATCGCGTGCTGTCCCACGTAGACCGTGCGTACGCCGATCGCGGTGTTCGTCACACAGAAATTGCTGGCGTTGAGATTGGGCACCTTCACCGTCGTGATGTTCCCGACGGTCACGACCTGCGAACTGATCGCCGACGGCGGCTGGATGCGGGACGCGGCGAGGTGCGCGCGAATCGCCCCGGCATGCACGCGAAGGAACTCCATGTTCTGCTCGAGCAACTGCGCGTGTCGCCGGTCGGCGTCGCGGGCGCGCTGCATTCGCCGGGCGAGCTCGAATTCAGCGCCGCCGAAGCGGGGCAGCTGGCCGGTCCACACGTCTTGCTTGCGAGGTGGCACTGGCGCAGACGGGGCAGCGGACGCCGATGCTGTCGCGGTGCCTGCGGCTGCCGCAGGCACCGCGCCGCGCACCGTGAGCGAGACCGCTCCGTTCGACGTGGGCGTCACGGTGGAGCGATACGCGTTGTATACGCTCACCGCGTACCGCCCGCCGGTGAGCGCGAGTTCGTTGCAGCGCACCTGCGCGGGATCGGTGACGATCACCGATTGTCCGACGGCGAGCGTGCGCGGGTTGGCGGCCTGAAGCGTGCTCCCGCCCCCGCCGATCGATCCGTTCGCCGTCACCTGGATGAACACCGGATGCGACGGCGCGCAGGAGAACGACGTGGGGAGCGTGAGGGAGAGCGCATTCACCGTCGACGCGTTCACCGTGACGGGCACGCCGTCCACCACGACCACGTTCCCCGCCGGAGTGGGCGCGAAATTGTTCCCGACCACCGTGACGGTCCCGCCCGGCCGGAGCGGCTCGGAGCTCACCGAGACGATCAGCGGCGCGTTCGGATTCGGCGTGAGCGTCACGTTGATCGTGGCCTGCGCCGACTGCGCGTCGATGGTGGCCGTGATCGCCGCGGATCCGACGGCGACGCCCGTGACGAGTCCCGTGGAGTTCACCGCCGCGATGAGCGGCGCCGACGATTGCCAGACTATCGAAGGGTTCGGGATCAACTTCGCGCTCGAGTCGAGGACGGTCGCGATGAGCTGCGTCGAGCCGCCGGGGATCGCGATCGTCGCGGTGTCGCGCGAGAACGTGATCGAACCGGCGCTCGGATTCTTCACGACGATCTGCGCGTCGCCCGTCGCGGTGCCGGAGGCGGCACGCACCGCGCCGAGGCCGGCCTGAAGACCCGTGACGACACCCGTGGCGGTCACGCTCACGACGGCCGGCGTGAGCGACGACCAGACGGGCACGCGACCGGTGATCGTGTCGCCCTGCGCGTCGACGAGGATCGCGGTCGCCTGCGTCTCCCCGCCGACGAGCAGCTGCGGTGCCGACATGCTCACGCTCACCTTGTTCACGGCGGTATTGTCGCCGGGCCCGTCGGTCCCGCGATGGCACGCGACGGCGAGCAGGGCCGCCAGCGCGGCGCACGCGCACGCGCCTCTTCTCAAGCGCTCCGTCGAAACGCCTCGAGACGGGAGGTCCTTGGAGCGCCGGTCAGTTCGAGGAACCGAGGCATTCATCGGCGGCGAGATTGAACCGCGGGATCGCGGCATCGAATCGCGTGGAATCTGCGCGCACGAAACGGTATTCGCCCTCCATGAACCCGCTCGCGGATTTCAGGACGCAGAAACTCTGGTACTGGTGAAGGCCGCCGGGAATAAGCAGTGGCTGCTCGCCCACGACGCCGTCGCCCGCGACCTCGGTGTTCTCACCGATGGAATCGTGAATTCGCCAGCGCCGCGAGAGGAGCTGCGCCGATTGCGTGCCGACGTTCTCGATGCGCACGTAGTACGCA
This sequence comes from Gemmatimonadaceae bacterium, assembly GCA_017881585.1. Lineage (GTDB taxonomy): Bacteria > Gemmatimonadota > Gemmatimonadetes > Gemmatimonadales > Gemmatimonadaceae > Fen-1231. Next base: position 8,661 of record JADGQS010000019.1, read on the forward strand.
AACACGAATTGCTGCTGCTCCGGGATGGACTGTTCCGGGAGGTATACCGGACGGACCGTGACCCGGATGCCGTCGGTGATCTTGTAGAACAACGGGGCGGTGGCCGACATCTCGTGTGAGTTGCCTGTCCGTTAGAGCGTCACAGGATTGTACCCTTTGCAAGATACCGGGTCCCCGAAGTTCCTCAACCGGGGAGGGATTCAAGGCAGCGACGTGTGAGGAGTCCGCCAACACTCATCCTTTCGGCTCTCCGCCGGGATTGACGCGGAGGCTCCCTGGGAGTGCGTCCAGGAGGGGCTTGAGGTCGCTGGCGCGCTCGAGCGTCGTGACGAAGGTCAGCCCCGGCAGCGATACCACGAGGAGCCGCGACACGCCGAACAGCACGACGGTGCCCGACTCGGTGTGCACGACGTTGCTCTCCGCATCGACGAACTGGACCGCGCCAAGCGCGCCATTGCCGTCGTCGTCGAGATCGCGTGCCCGACGAAGGCTCGCCCACGTGCCGACGTCGTCCCATCCGAAGTCGGCGAGGAGCACGAGGAAGCGGGCGATGCGCTCGAGCAGTCCGCGCTCGATGCTCACCGAGCGGATCATCCCCGCGAACGCGGGAAGGTTGCCCGATGCCAGGGCGTCGAGGCCGGGAGCGATCTCGGGCGTGTATCGCGCGAGCTTTTCGAGCATCGTCTTCGCGGAGCCGACGATGATTCCGGAGTGCCAGAGTGCGCCTTCGCCCGCGAGGTCCTCGGCGTGGGCCTCGACCGGTTTCTCGACGAATCCCGCGACCTGGTACGCGCCGCCCGATGCGAGCGATCGGTCGTCATCGAGTGCATCACCGAGGCGGATGTACCCGAACGACGGCTCGGCGCGCGTGGGACGGACGCCGAGCGCGACGAGCGCGCCCTCGCGATTCGCGATCGCTGCGGCGCGTCCGAGCGACTCGCGGAACGCCCCCGGAAACGCGATGGCGAGATCGGTGTGCATCGCGCAGAGGGGCGTCTCCGGCCCCGCGCGGCGCGCGACCTCCTGCGCTCCCCACGCCAGCGCCGCCGCCGTGCCGAGCGGGCGCGGTTCGATGAGGATGTTTTCCTCGGGAAGGTCGCGTACGGCTTTGCGAATCGCGGGCGCGATATCGCGGCTCGTCACGACGATCACGCGCTCCGGCGGAATGAGCGGCTGAAAGCGGCCGACGGTGTCCTCGAGCAGCGAGTTGCCTGTGACGAGTGCGAGCAGCGGCTTCGGCCGCTCGGGCGTGGAGAGCGGCCAGAAGCGGGAACCGATGCCGCCGGCGAACACCACCGCCCAGATCGCGAGACCCGTGATGTCGGTGTCGACAGGGGCGAGCTCGGGCTCCTGCAGTGTGCCGCTGGCCGGAGCGCTGGAGATCGCAGTGAAGCCGCCGGTCTTTGGGAGATTCATCGCGCGGAAGATAGCCTTCCTCCCGGCGCAACGCCCGTTAGACTCCTACCGATGGTCCGTCGCCTGCTGCTGGTGCTGCCCGTCGCGGTGACCCTCGTGACGCACGACGTGCGCGCCCAGACCTGTGTTCCCGCAAAGACCGCCCTCGTCCTCGCGGGCGGCGGCGCCAAGGGATTCGCGCACATCGGCGTCCTCGAGATCATGGACAGCCTCGGCCTGAAGCCCGATCTCGTCGTCGGCACGAGCATCGGCGCGATCGTCGGCGGACTGTACGCCTCCGGGTACTCCGGCGTGCAGATCGATTCGGTCCTTCGCACGCTGTCGATCGGGCAGATGATCCGCCAGTACGAGCCGAAGGTGTCGTCCGCGCTCGGACTCGTACGGCCGCTCGCGGTGTGGGAAAAGGGCGAGCAGGGCTATGTGCTGCAGAGCGGCGCGGTGCGAGAGGGCGAGGTGAATGCGCTCCTCTCCTCGCTGCTGCTGCGCGGCAATCTCCAGGCGCGCGGCAACTTCGACTCCCTGCCCATTCCGTTCCGCGCGATCGCGACGGACGTCGCGACGCGCGGCGCCGTCGTGCTCTCCACCGGCGATCTCGCCCGTGCGGTGCGCGCGAGCGCCGCGCTTCCCGTGGTGCTGCGCCCGATGCACATCGGAGATCAGTGGCTCGTGGACGGCGGCATTGCGGAGAACGCGCCGGTGAGGGCGGCGCGCGCACTCGGCGCGCAACGCTCGTGGATCTCGCTGTTGCCGTTCGCGGGCCCCGACCCGAAGACGTTCGACGACCCGCTCGCGATCACGACCGTCCTGCTCAACTCGCTCTTCGAGCAGGATTCGGTCACGGCGGAGCGCCGCGACGTGCTCATCACGAACGCGACGATGCCGTTCGGAAACCTGGACTTCAGCCGAGCGACGACGGATTCGCTCATCGAGGTCGGCCGCGTGGCGGCGCGCGCGGCGTTCGCGGCCGCGACGTGCCTCAAGCCGCTTTCGACGGCGGTACGGACGGTGCCGCTTCCGAGGATGGTGAAGCAGATCGGGTTCTCGGGCGTTCGCATCGTGGATGGCGACGTCGTCCTCGACGAACTCGGCGTCTCGGCCGGCGACACACTGAGCGTCGGCAAGCTCGACCTGGGGATCACCTCGATCGGCCATCAGGAGCGCTACCGCGGGCTCTGGCTGCAGCCCAGCGGTTCCGGCAACGACGTGACGTTTCACGTCCAGCTCGATCCCGCGCCGAAGCAGTCGTTCGGCGGCGGAGTGGCGTTCGACCAGTTCATGTCGGGAAGGCTCTGGATCGGCGGCATCGATCGCACGCTGCTCAACGGCGATGCCGAGGGCGTGGCCCTCGTGCGGCTGGGAACGTACGAACAGGACGCCGATGTCTACGTGCGGCGGCGCGCGCTGGTGGGGAAACGGTACGTCCCGTTCACCATCGAGGCGCAGCTGAAGCATGAAAGCGTGCGACTCTTCTCGGGCGACGGCGAGCTGCCGTCGGCGGAGACACGCGAACTGGTCGGCTTCATCGGGCTCAAGCAGGATGTGCGCGACGACATGTGGCATGGCGAGATCGGGCTCGACGCCCGACTGTGGAGGGAACCGCTGCGGAACACGCGCGGCACGTTCGGACTGCGGGCCTCGGTGTACCACGCCGCGACGGAATACGAGATGGGCACGATCGGCGAACTGCTCGGGTTCTACGACTTTCAGCGCGCCCGATTCGACGTCAGCCGGCGCTGGCGGCTCGCGGGCGAGATAGACGTGTCGGCCCGCCTGCGCGCCGGATGGGGCAACCGGCTTCCGGTCCAGGAGACCTTCGCGCTCGGCGGCGACGACGGATTCGCCGGCTTCAGGATCGGCGAACTCCGCGGCACGCAGGAAGTGTTCGGCAGTCTCCTCGTTCGCAAGCGATTGAATGCGATGCTGTTCGTGCGAGTCGAGCTGATGTCGGGCGAGGTGGCGAGCGGGTATGGCGTGCTGCGGCGCGTGCCGGGCACGACGTCGGGCGAAACGTTCGGCGGCGTGAGAGCGGGACTCGAGGCCACGACGCCGGTGGGGCCGATCCGGGTGGAAGAGGGGATCGCGAATACGGGACAGAGGGCGATTCTCATTCGAGTGGGGCGGTGGTTCTAGATTCAGTGAGGAGATGGGAGGTTTGAGATCAGTGGCGAGTTCAGTGGCGAGTGGCGAGACCAGCGGGGAGTGGCAAGGGTGAGTGGGAAGTGGGGAGAACCGAGAGGGGAGCGGGGAGTTCTGAGAGAAGTGTCTCCCCGCTCGCCTCTCCCCACTCGGTTCTCCCCACTCCCCTCTCACCCTCGCCACTCCCATCTGGTCTCACCACTCGCCACTTCTCTCGCCACTCCCATCTCATTTCTGCAATTCACCCGGTTCAACGCACCTGTATTCGGTCTCGTATCAGTCTCCATGCGCCCATTCAGAATGGCCGTCCTCGTCCTGACGCTCGCACCGATAACCTCTTTGCGTGCACAGGCGAACTACGAAATCCAGGTCTATCCCTCCGAGACCGCCGACAAGAACACCACGTTCTTCGAACTGCACAGCAACTTCACCGGCGCCGGCACCACGAATGCGTGCGCGTTCTCCGCGCTGAATCCGTGCGTGTTCGCGACCGATCGCCAGCTGCACGAGACGCTCGAGATCACGCACGGGTTCTCCGACATCTTCGAAGTCGGCCTGTATTTCTTCTCGAGTGCCGCTCCGGGACAGGGCTGGCGATACGTCGGCAGCCATCTGCGCCCGCGGATTCGCGCGCCGGAGGAGTGGAAGCTGCCCGTCGGACTCAGTCTCTCGACCGAGTTCGGATTCGTGAAGAACGGGTTCGATGAGGGCCAGTGGAACATGGAGGTTCGTCCCATCGTCGACCAGAAAATCGGGGCGTTCTACTGGGCGATCAATCCGGCACTCGACTGGTGGTTCAAGGGCCCGCAGGCGGGCACCGGCTTGAAGGGCGTCTCCGTCAGCCCGAACGCGAAGGTCTCGTGGGACTTCACCGACAAGATCACCGGCGGCTTCGAATACTACGGCGCCACGGGTTCACTCACCGAGATGGCGCCGCTGGCGCAGCAGCAGCACGTGCTCTACCCCGCGATCGACCTCAACCTCTCCCCCGACTGGGAAGTGAACTTCGGGTACGGAATCGGGCTGGCGGGCATCGGCGATCACAACATCTTCAAGCTGATCCTGGGGCGACGCCTGAAGTTCTGACCCTGACTACCGGACTTCGCGTCCGCCCCTGCGGGCGTCGCCGCGACCTGCACGGCGGTGAGCAGTGCCGTCAGCGCGCCGGTCACGCCGATGACACGTTTCCGGCAGGTTGCCGAGCGCGCGTCACCGCGATAACGTCTCGCACGTTGTCCCGGCTTCCCGTTCACTTTTCCTCCCAGAATGCGGCTTCGCAGGTTTCTCATCGTACTTCCGGTAGTTACGGCAATCTCCGTCCCGGCGCTGGTCCTGGCACAGGACTCCACCGCCAAGGCCGTTCCCTCGAGCGCGCTGACGACCCTCACCGGTGTGTACACGGACCAGCAGGCGAGCCGCGGTGAGTCGATCTACCGGAACATGTGCCTCGCGTGCCACGACGACTCGGACCACACCGGTGCCGTGTTCAAGCAGAACTGGGACACGCGTACGGCATTCGACCTGTTCGAGATCATCCGGACCACGATGCCGAACGACGACCCGGGCAGGCTTCCGCGCGAGGATTACTCGAGCATCGTGGCGTACCTGTTCAAGGTGAACAAGATGCCCAGCGGCAAGAAGCCGCTGCCGACCGACAGCACGGGACTGAAGCAGATCGTAATCGCAGTGAGCGACCCGGTCAAACAGCGATGATTTCCCCCACTGTGTAGAGTCACCATGACCATCGATCGCCGAGGGTTCCTGAAAGTCGCCGGCCTGCAGGCCGGACTGATCGCGGCCGGTGCGAAGTCGCTCGAGGCGGCGGCCGTCGAGGCCGTGCACACACCCGACGTCGCCGCTCCGGCGGTCAGCAAGGGGCGCGCGGCCTATGATGTGGTGGTGATCGGCGCAGGCTGCTGGGGCGGATGGACCGCGCTGAATCTCCAGAAGAGCGGCGCGAAAGTTCTTCTCATCGACGAGTGGGGTCCCGGAAACGCGCGGTCCACCTCGGGGGACGAGACGCGCGGCGTGCGAAGTTCATACGGCGACCATGTCGCGCCGGCCGGCGAAGTGTGGGCCCGCTGGGCGCGACGGGCGATGACGAAGTGGCTCGAGTTCGACGCGACGTGGGGCAAGGAGATGCGGATCCAGCACTTCTACCCCTGCGGCGACCTGATCTTCCGCGCCGGACCCGAGCCGTTCACCACGCACACGCGCGAGAACTGGGACAAGCTGAAGATTCCGTACGAGGTGCTCCCGATCGAAGAAGTGCACTACCGCTGGCCCGTATACAACCTGAAGGACATGAAGCTCGCGCTGTACGAGCCCGACGCCGGCGTGGTTCGCGCGCGCCGTTCGTGCGAGAGCGTCGCCGGCGTCTTCAAGTCGCTCGGCGGCAAGATGCTCCTCTCGCGCGCATGGCCCACGATGGCGGCGAACGGGAAGATGAAGCAGCTCCAGCTCTCGAACGGCGACCTGCTCGAAGCGCCGACGTTCGTGTTCGCACTCGGCCCGTGGTTCCCGAAGGTGTTCCCGGACCTCATGGGCAAGCGCATGCGCACGCCGATGGGCAACGTCGGCTACTTCGGCGCGCCGTCCGGCGACCAGCGCTTCACGTTCCCGAACCTGCCGACGTGGAACTATCCCGGAGTGACGGGCTGGCCCCAGCTCCCAGATGACAACAGCGGGTTCCGTGTGCGCACGGGCGGCGGAACGGAGACCGATCCCGACACGAGCAACCGCTGGCTCTCGGAAGAATCGACGAAGCGCCTGAAGGATTTCGTGGCGAACAAGTTCCCTGCGCTCGCGCGAGCGCCACTCCTGCGCACACATTCCTGCCACTACGAGCTCGGCACAAGCCGCAATTTCATGGTGGACAAGCACCCGCAGATGGAAAACGTGTGGCTCGCGGGCTCGGGGCAGGCCGAAGGATTCAAGTTCGGCCCCGTGATCGGCGAGTACATCGCGAATCGCGTGCTCGGCCACGATCAGGAACCCGAGCTCGCCGCGCAGTACAAGATTCCGACGCAGACGATCGCTGACGTTCCCGCGGGCGGGCGCGGCGGCCAGGGTGGAGGCCGCGGCCAAACCGGACAGCCAACGCCCGCCCCTGCACGGCCGCCGGTGCCCAAGCCGCCGCTCGACGGCGAGCTCGACGCGGAGGTCGCATGATGCGCCGCGGCGCCATCGTCGCCGCGGTCACGCTGTTCGCCGTCGCCTGCACGCCGCCGCCGAAGCCGAATCCGTTCGGAAACTTTCTGAAGAACCGGCCGGAGCCGACAGACTCCGCGATCACCGAGAAAGATCTCAAGACGCGGATGTACGTCTTCGCCGACGACTCGATGATGGGCCGTCAAGCCGGCCGCGAAGGCAACACGAAAGCAACGGCCTACATTGCGCGCGAGCTCGGGAGGCTCGGCGTGACGCCCGCGGGTGACAACGGCACGTACTTCCAGAATATGCCATGGATGGCGCGCCGCTATGCGGCGACGTCGACACTCACGGTTGGCAGCCGCACGCTTCGCTGGCTCACCGACTGGGCAGCGGTGCCGGGCGCGACTCCGGCGAAGGGATTCGACGGCGTGCGCGCGATATATGGCGGCGCCGCCGGCGACACATCGAAGCAGATCACCGCGCAGCAGGCGCAGGGAAAGTTCGTCATCCTCACCACCGGCACGCCGGTCGCCGGTGGCGCCGCGGCGCAGGCGGCGCGCCTCGGCGGCGCTGCCGCGGTCGCGGTGGTCGACCTGCAGACGCTGAGCGCGAATTCGCGTGCGCTGTACGTGAATCCGCCCGCCGCGCTGGTGGATCCGGCGGCGCCGGCCGTCGCGCCGTCCGCGTCGATTCGTCTCACGCAAGAAGCGGCGGCGGCGATTCTCGGCGCGTCGGTGGATGGGATGAGAGCGGGAACGGCGGGCGGCACGGTCGGCGCGAAGCTCGATCTCGCCGAGGCGCCGGTGCCGCAGTACGGGCGCAACGTGATCGGCGTCATCAAGGGAAGCGATCCGAAATTCGCGGGCGAGTACGTCGCGATCGGCGCGCACAGCGATCACGTCGGATACAACGCCGCGCCGGTTGAGCACGACTCCGCGCACGCCGTGCAGAGCGCGCTCCTCAAGATGCAGATCCAGGGCGCCGAGCTGAGACCGCTCACGCCGGCGCAAATCGCATCGGTGAAGATCAATCTCGACAGCATGCGCAAGCTGGAGAAGCCGCGCATGGACTCGATATTCAACGGCGCGGACGACGACGGCTCGGGAACGGTCGCGGTGCTGGAGATCGCCGAGGCGATCGCGATGAGCCCCGACAAGCCGCGCCGTTCAATCCTGTTCGTCTGGCACACCGCGGAAGAGCGGGGGCTGCTCGGATCCAAGTGGTTCACGGATCACCCCACCGTGCCGCGCGACTCGATCGTCACGCAAATCAACATCGACCAGATCGGGCGCGGCCGCGCCGATGAGATTCCGGGCGGTGGTTCCGACTATCTCGCGGTAGTCGGATCGTTCCGGCTCTCGACCGAACTCGGACGCGAAGTCGTGAAAGTGAACCTGAGGCAGCCCAGTCCGTTCCGCATCGACTACCGGCTCGACGATCCCATCTCGTGGCCGGGATACAACAACATTTACGGACGCAGCGATCACTACAACTACGCGCGCTACGGCATCCCGATCGCGTTCTTCTCGACGGGACTGCACCAGGACTACCATCGCGTGACGGACGAGCCGCAGTACATCGACTTCCCGCATCTCACGAACATCACGCGCTACCTGCACGACCTCCTGCTCGACGTGGCCAACCTCGACAAGCGGCCGTTGGTCGACAAGAAGCCGTAGAAAATGCCGCCTCGGACGATTTGACTTAGGCGACCGGTTTTGTTGCATTCTGCCGACATTCCCGCAGGCTACCTGATGGTTTGGCCCCAACGCCTGGATGCCTGCGAGCCTCTAACTCATTCAACGGATGCGACTAAGCGAATCGTGAGACAGTCGGCAAGCGACTTGCACTTCCCTCGGGTGCTGACCGGCGATCCACCCCGCACGTCCGCTATCCACTACCCTGCCTACGTCGCTTCAGGAGACACGCCGATGCCGCGCCTCAAGAAGGGGTTCACGCTGATCGAACTGCTGATAGTCGTGGTGATCATCGGCATTCTGGCGGCGATCGCGATTCCAAAGTTCGCGAACACGAAGGAGAAGGCGTACGTCGTCTCGATGAAGTCGGACCTGCACAACCTGATTACGGCACAGGAAGCGTACTTCGCGGACAACAACAACCTGTATGCACAAAGCACAACGAACCTCGGCACAAATTACAAGGCCTCGTCGGGCATCACCGTCACGCTCAGCAACGTGACCGTCTCGGGCTGGTCGGCGATCGCGACGAGCTTGAATACAGCGAAAACGTGCCAAGTAACCCTGAGCTCGATGTCGACGGCTGACGGCACGCCGATCTGCCAGTAGGCGCTCCTAGCCGACGGAGACGACGGCGTCGCGGCCCGCGCGCTTTCCCACGAGCAGGCGGTCGTCGGCGACCTGCAGCAGTTTCAGGATGCCGGGCCCGTCGTCGGGCCACGCGGCGATGCCTGCGGAAAACGTGATCTGCACCGTCGCGCCGCTCGGGAGCGTCACGCTCGTCTCGCGCAACGTCTCGCGAATGGACTCGAGCTTGATGCGCGCGTCGTCGAGCGAGGTCTCCGTCAGCAGCACGGCGAACTCCTCGCCGCCGAGCCGCGACACGAGATCGCTCGCGCGCATCGTGCTGCGCAGGACCGTCGCGAACTTTCGCAGCACCTGGTCGCCCGCCGCGTGTCCGTGCGCGTCGTTCACAGCCTTGAAATAGTCGATGTCGATCATCACGATCGCGGAGGGGCGGCCCGAGCGCGCGCTCCGCACGAGTTCCTCGTGCGCGCGCTCGTGGAAGTACCCGCGGTTCGCGAGCATCGTGAGCGGGTCGCGAATCCCCGACAGCCGGAGTACCTGCGCGCGGTCGACGATGACGGCGGCGAGCGCGGTCGCGGTGAGCAGGATGATCGAGTACTCCATCTGCGAGCGCAAACCGGATCCGAGGATGCGAAGGCCCTGCGGGTCGAACACGTGGCCGGTGGCGTTCGCCCACGCGATGAGCCCGAGATACTCCGCGACCGCGATCAGGCCCGCGATGCGCACGAGGCGGCCGTCGTAGCGCAGCGCGCTCACCGTGATCGCGAGCGCGTACAGCGTGAACGTGATGCGGCTGTTCAGCGCCGACTCCGCGTCGCCGCCGAGGAGGAGCAGCAGCTGATACAGTGTCACGAGCGAGACGTCGAGCAGGATGGACGAGAGCCCCAGACCGGTGCCGCCCTCGCCGCGTTGAGCGCGACGCAGGATCGGGAACCCGACGCCGGTCGCCACCAGCGCGAGCGCGACGCCGACCGGCCCTTGAAGGGTCGTAGGCATCCGGATCCAGGTGATGATCCCGGGCAGCGCGAGCAGGGCCGCGACGAACAGCCGGCCCTTCGCGATCACGATCTCGCCCGCGTGGCCGGCGTCCGCGAGTTCGGGTACCTGCTCGGGCCAGAGTATCCGGCGAACCTGCCTGGCGAGACGGGCGATCACGTCGGGCTCTCCACTAGTACGTGCGCTTCAGCGCCAGGACGGCGTAAGCCGTCGCCGCGTCGCTCATGAAACGGCCGATGTCCGTCGCGAGGTCTCGCTGCTTGTTCAGCGACCAAGCAAGCCAGCGCCCCTCGGCAGCGTCCTGATTCTTCACGAGCCAGTCGAGCGCCCGCCGCAATTGCGGCTGGTCGCGCGGCACGCCGGCCTTCTCCAGTGCGAAGGAGATGAGACCGGTCGCGTACCCGTCGCTTCGGGTCTCCAGCGCCGTGCTGTCGGCCCGTTTCCATTCGCCGACGAACGCCGAGAGGCTGAATCCTCCGTCCGGTCGCTGTTTCGCGAGCGCCGCGGCGATGATGGACTGCTGCTGCGCCGGCGTGAGGATTCCCGGCACCTCGGCCGACGCCCAGAGCAGGACCACGCGGTCGATCAGGAACTGCCGCTCCTGTTCGCGTGCGAAATAGTCGCGCAGCAGCCGCAGGCCCGGCTGAATCTCCGGAGCCGAGCGATAGCCGCCCGGCGCGGTCCCCACGGCGATCGCGGCGAGCGTCGTGCCATAGAACTGCGAGTCGCCCTCCCACGGCGCGTTGTGAAACTGGAGCCACGGCCAGGCACCGCGATCCGTGCCCGTCGTGACCTGCTGCGCCCACATGTTGTCGAGCGCAAGCCGGGCATCTCGGCTCATCGTTCCCTCACGCGCGTCGTACGACGTGAGGATGAGCGCGTTGAGCACCGACTCGGTGCCGCGCGACTCGAGCGTCTTGGGAACGCCGCGCTTCGCGTCGGGATAGAAGGGCTCGACCACTCCCCACATGCGGACGCGCTTCGCGACGTTGTCGAGCAGCCGCCACTCGAGCTGCGTTCGCGCGTGCCCCTCGAGCGCCGTGCGCAGGGCGGGTCGGGCCATCGCGTAGGGCATCGCGGTATGACAGGATACGCAGAACGTGTCATGATCGCGCTGCGAGGTGGACCAGGTCATCCACCAGCCGATGCGCGCGTCGAGATACGTGGCCGCACCTTTCTCGCTCCAGCGCGCGGAGTCCGGGGCCGACCGCCCGGGAACCTGCGCGTGAAGTGGCACCGCGCAAACCGCGATCAGCAGAGCGGAACGCACGGTCGGCGATCTCATTTGAAGCCGGCGGGATTCTCCGCGGAGACACCAAACGCCCGTTCGAGCGCGATTCCGGCGCGAGCGAGCGTTCCCTCGTCGAACAGGCGCCCCACCAACGTCACGCCGTGCGGGACTCTGCGCGGCGGCGAGAACTTCGGGACGGGGTGCGCGGGGTCCGGCGCCCAGTCGCTGCGCGCTTCCGCGACCTGAACGAAGCCGGCGCGCAGCGTGAGCGACGGATGGCCGGTGAAGTTGGAAATGACGAGCATCTCGTCGCGCAGAGAGGGCACGAGCAGGAAGTCCACCTGCGAAAGTATGCGGGCCATCTCGAGCGCAACTTTGCGGCGCAGGCGGTCAGCCTGCACGAAGTCGACAGCCGAGAGGAAGCGCGCCTGCCGGAACAGGTTGGGCCACGCGTCGGCGACCTGAACCTTGAGTTCGTTCGCGCGACCACTGAGCGTGAGTTCCTCGAACGCCGCGGCGGCCTCGGCAAAAAGAATGATGTTCAGCGAATCGTACGGCAGATCGGGAAGCGTGACCTCGACCGCGCTCATGCCGAGTTTGCGAGCAGTCTCGAGGGCGGCTCGATCCACGTCGGTCGCCGGATTCTCCTTCATCCACGCGGGGAAGAACCCGACACGAAGTCCCTTCACCGATGCGCCGGCGTCGAAGTCGATGGCGGCCGGAACGGTGGCGAGGTCGCCCGCATCGGGGCCGGAAATCGCGTGCAGAACGAGCATCGTGTCCTCGACGCTGCGCGCCATCGGCCCGAGCTTGTCGCACGTCCAGCAGAGCGTCATCGCGCCCGTGCGTGGCACGCGGCCGAACGTGGGACGCAGGCCGGTGACGCCGCAGCGCATCGACGGGCTGATGATGCTGCCGCCCGTCTCGCTTCCGATCGCGAAACCCACCAGTCCGGCTGCGGTCGCCGCACCCGGGCCCGCGCTCGAGCCCGATGAGCCCTCCTCGATGAGCCACGGGTTCATCGTCTGTCCGCCGAACCAGATGTCGTTGAGCGCGAGCGCGCCGAGGCTCAACTTCGCGACGAGCACCGCGCCGGCATCGTTGAGGCGTTTCGTGACCGCGGCATCGACCGCGGGCACACGATTCCGAAACGGTTCGGCGCCGTACGTCGTCGGGATCCCGGCGGTATCGAGAAGATCCTTCGCGCCCCATGGGATGCCGTGCAGCGGGCCACGATACTTGCCTGCCGCAATTTCGGCGTCGGCCTTCTTCGCCTGCGCCAGCGCGGATTCTCGCGTGAGCGTGATGACGCAGCGCAGCTTCGGGTCGAATCGTGCAAGACGATCGAGGTAGATCTTCGTGAGGCGTTCCGAGCCGAGCTTCTTCGTCTCGATCCACCGGGAGAGCCGCGTCACCGGAGCGAAGGCGATCTCGTCGTCGCTCGAGGGAAGCGGCCCCGGATCGGTCCTGGAACGACTGAAGTTCTCGTGCACGCCGGCGGCCCGCTCGCCGGTTCCCAGCGGAATCCAGCGCGTCGCGGGTGCGAGCTCCGGTTCGAGGGTGACCTTTCGCGGGCCCGTGCGGCGCTCGTAGAGAGCCGCCATGGACGCGCGCCAGCTCTTCGCCGTCATCTCGCGCTCGGCGCGGCTCATCTCGACCTGCACGAGTTTCTCAGCCTCCACGAACGTCGAGACGGACACCTCCGGGCCGACGATCGGAGCGGCGCCGAATGTCGGCGGCGCCCCGGGAGGCACGGATGCCGGTTTCTGGTCTTCGACGCGGCAGGCGGCGACCGCACCCAGCAGGCCGAGCGGGGCCTGCAGCAGGAACTGTCTTCTGGAGTTCACGTTTTCCTGCCTGTGTGGCGAACGAGAGCGGAAAGCACGGCGTCCTCCGGTGAGGGATCGGTCAGGAGAATGTACGCCTCGACTGCCCGACCCGACACCACACCACCAATTCGCGGCGACCGCTACCCCGACCGCTACGCCGACCGCTACGCCGACCGCTACGCCGACCGCTACCCCGACCGCTACGCCGTCCGCTCCTTGTGCGAATAGGCGGCGATCTGCAACCGCGTGTGCAACGCCAGCTTCTCCATGACGTTGCGAACGTGACTCTTCACCGTATGCGTGGCGATGTTGAGCCGCTTGGCGATCTCCTTGTTGCTGAGGCCTTCGCCGATGAGTTCGATCACCTCGGCTTCGCGTCGCGTCATGCGCACGTCCTCGAGCAAGCGCTCGCGGCCCCGTCCATCAGCCTGCTTCGCGATCTGGGTGAAGAGCGATTCCGCCAGGCGAGGCGGCAACACCTTGGCGCCCGAGGCCACCGATCGAATCGTCACGACGAACTCCTCGAAGCTGGCATCCTTGAGCACGAAGCCGGATACCCCTGCGTTCACGAACTCCGCGACATCCTCGTTCACCGGGATGAGATCCATCACGATGACCTTCGCGCCCGGAGTCTGCTTCATGACTGAAACGGCCACGCTGAGGCTGTCAGACTCGCCCAGCCCCGCATCGAGCAGGACCACGTGCGGATTCGTCTCGGCCAGCGCGGTCGTATAAGCGACGGACGATCCGACCACTCGCACATCGGGGAGTCGGTCGAGCATCGCCGCCAGGGCTTCGCACACCAGGCGATTGTCCTCGATTATGGCGACCGCTATCGGTTTGCTCGGAGGCACGTTTTGTGGGTGTGAGTCGTACACATGAACGACCACTGCTCAAAGAAATGTTGCCGTTGCGCTCGACATCGGCAACCCATGTTGCCGTTGCGCTCGACACCGGCAACCCGACGATTGCGGCACATGAAGGCTAGCACCTTTGGGCGATACCCCGCACCGCCTCGATGGAGTAATCTGCGCGAGTAGCCGATCGTCCCTTGCAGCGACCGGCGGAGTGGGTTCGCATCAGCCCCACGCACGAGGAGAGGCTGCGGTGACTGACATCAATACCGAACCAACGCTTACAGGCGGAGGCACGGGCCACGTGCCTGCCGCTCAGCAGTTGTTGGTCGATATCCTGGACACCGTCCGGGAGCCGCTGCTCGTGCTCGACCACGAATTCCGCGTCATGCAGGCGAATCGAGCGTTCTTTCGCACCTTTCGGGTAGAGCCTCGGGACACGATCGGCACGGTCCTCTTCGACCTCGGCGACGGCCAGTGGGACATTGCACGCCTCCGCGAGCTGCTGCGCGACAAGCTCCCGGTCGAGGCGCAACTGGACGATTTCGATGTCGATCACATCTTTCCCGGCATCGGCCGCAAGATCATGATGCTCAATGCCCGGCTCGTATCGAAGGGACCAAACGAGCCCCGGATCATCCTGCTCGCGATCGAGGACATCACCGAACGCCGTTTCACGGAATGGCATCTTGCGGACCAGCACCGGGAACTGGAGCGCTCGAACGACGCACTGGACGAGTTCGCGGCGGTCGCATCGCACGACTTGCAGGAGCCGCTGCGCAAGATCCTGTCGTTCGGCGAGCAGCTGGTTGCGACCGCGGGGCCGGCGCTGGAAGGCGATGCGCGCCGGCATGTGGAACGCATGCTCGGCGCAGCCGACCGCATGCGAACCCTGATCAGCGACTTGCTGACGTACTCTCAAGTTGCCACCCGAGTGGTACCTTTCGCCGCCACCGACCTCGCCGGAGTCGCCCGGGAGGTCGTCGCCGACCTCGAAGCGACAATCGCGGATGCCGGCGGCCGCATCGAGATCGGGGAGCTTCCCGTCATCGATGCCGATACGGCGCAGATGCGCCAACTGTTGCAGAATCTGCTCGGCAATGCGCTCAAATACCGCCGGAAGGACGTTCCGCCGGTAGTCAGACTCAGCAGCGCGTGCTCCGGTGGCCGCAACTGTACGATCACGGTGGCGGACAACGGCATCGGCTTCAACGACCGGTACGCCGAAAAGATTTTCAAAATGTTCGAACGACTACACGCCCGGACGCAGTACGCAGGTTCCGGAATTGGGCTCGCCATTTGCCGAAAGATCGTCGAGCGACACAGCGGCACCATCGCCGCGACGAGCACAGCCGGTCAGGGCGCGACATTCACGGTCACGCTGCCGATCACGCAGGTCAACTCAGGTCGCATACCATGATGCAAGACAGACACAAGATCCCGATCACGATTCTCATCTGCGACGATGATGAAGACGACCGGATGCTCACCCAACAGGCGCTCGAGAACGCACACGTATCGAACCGCATTCGATTCGTCGAAGACGGCGAGCAGTTGCTCGACTACCTGTACCAGCGCGGAGAGTTCGCGGGCGAGACCGGGAAGGCCCCGCGCCCGGGACTGATCCTGCTGGACCTCAACATGCCCAAGATGGGTGGGCGCGAGGCCCTGAAGGTGATCAAGCAGGACAAGACGCTGTGCGACATTCCGGTGGTCGTGCTCAGCACGTCGCGGCTCGACGAAGACATCACGCGAAGCTACCAGCTTGGCGTGAACTCCTTCATCACGAAGCCGGTCACCTTCTCGGGGCTCGTGGAGGCGATGAACGTGCTCGGTCGCTACTGGCTCGAGATCGTCGAGCTGCCGCCGACGACCGCCAAGGATTGACGACGGCGGTGAAGACACCTCGAAGCGACCGCTGCAGGCCATCGTTCACTACCAGCAAGGCTCGGCGATTGGCATCGCATTCCCGTAGTGGCGCTCGATCGACGTGAGTTTCTCCAGGCCCTCGGCGCAACTGTTGCGGCGAGCGCGACTGCAGGACGCGCCGACGCCAGCGCGACGCCCGGCGGCACCACGCCGATGACATCGCCGGACGAGCCCACCAGCCGCGCCGCCGCGCCAAGCCCGCTCTGCTTCATGAGCGGCCGTCAACTCGCCTCGATGATCCGCGCGCGCAAGCTGTCGGCGCGCGAGCTGATGACGGCGCAGCTCGAGCAGATCGCGCGCGTGAATCCGCGCATCAACGCGATCGTCGCGAAGCTCGACGACCAGAAGTGCCTCGCCCTCGCCGATGAGGCGGATCGTCATCTCGCTCGCGGAGAGAAGGTCGGCCCGTTGCATGGCATCCCCTGGGCGTTCAAGGATCTCGAGGCGGCCGTCGGGTTTCCGAACACGCAGGGCTCGACGATCTACAAGGATTTCATGCCCGCGGAGGATACCACGCTCGTGGGGCGGCTGCGAGCGGCCGGAGTAATTCCGATCGGCAAGACGAACGTGCCCGAGTTCGGCATGGGCTCGCACAGCTACAACAAGGTGTACGGCACCACGCTGAATCCGTGGGATCTCACGAAGACCGCGGGAGGATCGAGCGGCGGAGCGGGCGCGGCGATCGCCGCCGGGTTGCTCCCATTGGGAGATGGAAGCGACCTCGGCGGGTCGCTGCGGAACCCCGCGAACTTCAACAATATCACCGCCATCCGCCCAACGGTCGGGCTCGTGCCCACCACACCGTCGCAGTTGCCGCTGCTCGGATTCGGAGTGAAGGGACCGCTCGCGCGATCCGTCGACGACGTGGCGTTCCTGCTCAGCGTGATGGCCGGGCCGGATCCGCACGATCCCGGGTGCTATCCCTCCGATCCGGCGATCTTCGCGAAGCCGCTCGAACGGAGCGTGCGCGGCGTGCGTATCGCATGGTGTCCCGATCTCGGCGGACTCCCGCTCGACCGGCGCGTGCGTTTCGTCCTGGAAGGGCAGCGCAAGACGTTCGTCGATCTTGGCTGCATCGTCGAGGAGGCATGCCCCGACCTCACCGACGCGGGTGATGTGTTTCTCACGATCCGCAAGTGGAAGACGTGGATCGCGTATGCCCCGCTGCTCGCGACGCACCGGGATCGGCTGAAGCCCGAGGCCGTGTGGGAGATCGAGGCTGGCGCCCGGCTCACGAGCGGAGAAATCGCGCGCGCGATGGTGCGGCACACCGAGCTGATGGATCGCATGCGCCGTTTCCAGGAGAAATACGAGTTCATCCTCTGCGCGGTGAACCAGGTGCCGCCGTTCGAGGCGCGCATCGACTGGCCGCATGAAATCGAGGGCACCGTGATGGAGGACTACGTCGCGTGGATGAAATCGACGTACTGGATCACGGCGACCTTCCGGCCGGCCATGTCGGTGCCCGCGGGTTTCACGCCGGAGGGACTGCCGGTTGGAATCCAGATCGTCGGGCGTCATTGCGATGATCTTGGCCTGCTACGGTTCGCGCACGCGTTCGAGCAGGCGACTGGATTGGGGCGCCGCCGTCCGCCGATCGCAATGGGCTGATCGGCACGGTCTTCCATCAAGCCGTCATCCGGGAGCGTATATATTCGGGGGGTCCGGCAAAGGATCGCGCTTTCAACCTGCGAGGAGACTTTTCATGCGTCGTCATGTCGTGGTATTCGCGATCGCCATCGCGTCGTTCGCGCCGGCCATGCAGGCCCAGCAGGCCGGCACCGACGGGCCATATAAGGTCATCAAGTCGGCGCGAGTCGGTGGCGAAGGCGGCACCGACTACATCTATGCAGACGTCGACGGCCGACGTCTTTACATCACGCGCAATACCGTGCGCGCGGTTCCTGCGACCGAGACGGCGCCAGCCCGTGACGCGATTCCGGGACGCGTGTCGGTGTTCAACCTCGAGACGCTCGCGCTGATCGGTGAAGTCCCGGGAATCGCCGGAAACGGAGCCACCGTCGATTCGAAATCCGGACATGGATTCACGAGCAATCACCCGGACGTCTCGATGTTCGACACGAAGACGCTCCAGCCGCTCAAGAACATCAAGGCGGACAGCGGCTTCGCTCCTGATGGCATCCTGCAGGATGCGTACAACCAGCGGATCTACGTCTTCAGCCATCCGACGAAGAACGCGACCATATTTGACGCCAAAGAGGGGACGGTCGTCGGCACCATCGACCTGGGCGGCGTACCCGAGCAGGGCGTCGCCGACGGCAAGGGCACGCTCTACGTGGTGATGCAAGACGCTCAAGGGAGCGTCACGAAAGTCGATGTAAACACGATGAAAGCGGTCGCCCACTTTCCGTTCGGCGACAAGGGCGGCTCGTGCAACGGCCTCGCGCTCGATGCGAAGAATCACATTCTCTTCGCCGCGTGTGGCGCGTCGGGAGGATTGCAGCCGGCCCAGATGGGCGCGAATGGGCAGCCGCTGCCGCAACGACAGCTCCCGCAGCCGATGATGGTGATCCTGAGTGCCGACGACGGCCACATCATCACGAGCCTGCCGCTCGCGGGAGGCTCCGACGGCGCGGCCTTCAATCCCGCGACGATGGAAGCGTTCAGCTCGCACAGCAACGGCACGCTGACCGTGGTCAAGGAGAAGAGCCCGACGAGCTTCGAAGTCGAGCAGAATCTTCAGACGATGCTCGGCGCGCGCACGCTGACACTCGACAACAAGACAGGCCGCATCTTCGTCATGAGCGTCGAGCGCGGGCCGGCACCGCCGCCGCCGCCGGGCGGAGGTCGCGGTCCGGGGGCTCCGGCAATACCTGGTTCGTTTACGATTCTCATGATCGGCAAGTAAGTCTCACGTCGAACGAACAGCGCCGCAGGGGATTCAACTCCCTGCGGCGCTGTTCGTTTCAGGCGGACGATCGGCTCGAGGCGGGATCATCGCTTCGGCGGAACGTGGCTCATCGCATGCTCGGCGAGCGCCGTGATGGTCAGCGCGGGATTCACACCAGGGTTCGCGGGCATGGCCGCGCCGTCGCAGATCAGGAAGTTCCGGTAGCCGAACACGTGCTGGTGTGCGTCCACGACGCCGGTCGCGGCATCGCGCCCGATCGCGGCTCCACCCAGGATGTGCGCCGTTGTCGGAATGTTGGCAAACGCCTCGAGGACCCCGCTCTGCGGAATCCCACCGGTGTGCCGTGCGAGCCACTCGGTGGCCGCGTTCGCCACGTCGATGAACGTCGGATTCGGCCTGAGTGGATCCTGCTCCGTGCGCAGCCCGATGCCGCCGAAGATGCGGCGCTTCGCGCGGAAGGCGATCGCGTTGTCGCTCGTCTGCATCACGAGCACGACGAGCGTGCGCCTGCTCCAGCCGAACGGCCACCGGGCACGGAGAAAGCGCAGCGGATGCCGCACGATGCTGCCGAGCATCATCATTGGGCGGGTGACCCGCGTGCCCTTCCCCGTGAGCGGAGCCAGCAGGAACGCCATGAAGTCGCCGCCCTTGCCGTAGGTGCAGAACTCGATGTGCGTATCCGGCCGCGGATGGATGCTCGCGCTGATCGCCACGTCGTTCCAGGGCGCGCGCGCATCGTCGGGGAGCGTGATGGCGAGGATCGACTCGCTGTTCGTTCGCACCAGCTCACCGAGGCGATCGCTGAGCAGCGGGAGCGAGCCGGTCTCCTTGCACTTGATGAGCAACCGGTTCGTGCCGAGCGCGCCCGCCGCCACGATGACGCCGCGCGCCGTGAACGTGCGGCGTTGCTTCGCGAACCACGCGCCCGGCAGTTGGGTTGTCACGCGATAGCCGCCGCTCCCGTCGGCAACAGAGGCGCCGGCGGCGGCGCCGATCGGGCGAATGTCGGTTACCTCGCAATCGGCGATGACCTTGGCACCGCGCTTCTCCGCGAACCACAGATAGTTCTTGAGCAGCGTGTTCTTCGCGCCGTACCGGCACCCCACCATGCACGCGCCGCAGCGTGTGCACCCCGTGCGCGCGGGCCCTTCGCCGCCGAAGTATGGATCGGGCACCGTCCGCCCCGGTTCGCCGAAGAATACGCCGACCGGCGTGCGCGAGAACGTGCCGGCGACGCCGAAGTGCTCCCCCACTTCCTTGAGGAGCTCCTGGCCGCCGCTCGCAAACGGCACCGTCTGCACGCCGAGCATCTTTTCGGCTGCGTCATAGTGCGGTTGCAGTGCCGAGCGCCAGTCCGCGAGGCCGGCCCATTGGGGATTCTCGAAGAACGCCGGCTTCGCGCGATAGAGCGTATTGGCGTACACCGCACTGCCGCCCCCCACGGCCGAACCGGTCGCGATGAAGATGTCCTTGAACGGCGTGAGCCGCATGATGCCACGCAGGCCGATCTGCGGAGCCCACAGGAAGCGTCGAAGGTTCCAGGTGCTCGCGGCATACTCGCTGTCTGCGTAGCGGTGGCCACACTCGAGCACGGCCACCCGGTATCCCTTCTCGCTCAAGCGCAGGGCCGATACGCTGCCGCCGAATCCGGAGCCCACGATGATCCAGTCGTAGTCGAAACCGTTGGTCGTCATGCGCTCCACCGTTCCCCCGTATTCATGCAGAGGAACCTACGTGTGCGATCGCGGAATTCGCCATCAACGGGCTAGTCCTAGTCCGATCGTGCGATTGCGTGCACCTCGGACCCGCCGTTTTAATGAAGAGACAACTGCTGTGCACTGCGTAGCCGCGACCACGGAGATCCATGCGACACATCGCTCGCCGATTGATCGTCATCGCACTGTTCGCCGGCTCCGCCGCCGGCGGCGCCTCGGCGCAGGTCGCCGGCTCCACGCCCGACAGCGCGACCGCGTCGCGAACGGCGCCATCACCCGACACGCTGAACGCCGCTCGAACCTCTGGAGGCGAGCCGCACAACCTGATGCCCGCGGCCGAGATCCTCGGCTTCCTGGCGCTCACCAACGTCGGGGCGCGAATCATGTACCCCAACGAGACCCAGGACGGAATCAAGGTGTACAGCTCCACGTTCAAGAGCACCTGGGACCATCTTCGTACGCAACACTGGGTCCACGACATCGATCCGTTCAATACCAATCAGTTCCAGCATCCGTACCAAGGCGCCTCGATGTACGGCCTCGCGCGATCGAGCGGCCACAGTTTCTGGACCTCGCTCATCTATTCCAACGTCGGCAGCTTCGTCTGGAAGATGGCCGGCGAGACGGACCCGCCCTCGATCAACGACATCATCACCACCGGCCAGGCCGGAAGCATGCTCGGCGAGGCGCTGTACCGGATGGCCGACCTCATCGTGAGGGACAGCGGCGACACCGGGCTCAACCCGTTGCATCAAGTAGGCGAGGCGCTGGTCTCACCGTCGAGCAGTCTGAATCGCCACATTCTCGGCAACCGCTACCGGGCGCACCTCCCCGACTCCCTTCCGGCGATCTTCTGGCAGCTCAGGTTCGGCGCGACGCTGGACGCGCTGGCGAAGGACGTCTCTACCCCGACGAGCCTCTTCCTGCGCCGCGATGCGACGGTGGACTTCGCCATTGCGTACGGGCTCCCGGGGCGGGCAGGCTACACCTACACCCGCCCGTTCGACTACTTCGACTTCCAGAGCTCGCTCCTCCCCTCCACGTTTTCCAATTTTATCGAGAATATCATGGTCCGCGGCCTGCTCGCCGGCCAGAAGACCAAGGACAGTGATAACTCGCGCGGGATCTGGGGCCTTTACGGCAGCTTCGACTACATATCGCCGTATCTCTTTCGCGTCTCAAGCACTGCGCTGTCGCTCGGCACGACCCGTCAGTACGACATCTCGCCCGGTGTGGCTCTGCAGGGCTCTTTCCTGGTTGGCGCCGGTTACGGCGCGGCGGGCACCACCACGGTCATCCCGAGCACGCCGATCAACGCCGCGATCCGCGACTATCACTTCGGCGTGACTCCGCAGGCGCTCCTCGCGGCCCGCCTCCTGCTGGGCGACAGAGTAATGCTCGACATGACGGCTCGTGATTACTACGTGAGCGGCGTGGGGTCCGACGACAGCCGGGGCTCGGAAAAGATTTTCCGCGGCAACGTCGGCGCCACCTTTCGCATCCACGGCGGGAACGCAGTGGGCTTTCAGTACGTCCTGTCGACCCGAAGCGCCGAGTACGGCACCATGCCGGACAAGAAGATGCAGGAAGGAACCATCACGATCGTCTACACGATTCTCGGCAACGAGCATTTCGGCGCCGTGAACTGGCGCTGAAGGCGATGGGTTCGTTCAGGAGCGCTGACCCAGCGCCCACTGCGCGGCCCACGCCTCGAGTCCTTCTTCGGTCATCGGCCGCGCGATCATGAAGCCCTGAATCATGTCGCAGCCGAGTTCGTCGAGAAGGTCCCAGTCCGGCCGCTGCTGAACGCCCTTGGCGACCGACGTCATCTTGAGATTGCGCGCGAGGGTGAGGCTCGCCTCGACCACCGAGCGTTTCGTCGACGAGGTCGAACAACCGTCCACGAAGCGGCGGTCGATCTTCAGCTCACTGAACGGCAGCCTCTGCAGTTGCGAGAGCCCTGACTGGCCGGTGCCGAAGTCATCGATGGAGAGCCGGAAGCCCTTGAGTCGCAGGCGTGTGGCGACATCGACCATCTTGATCGCGTCGCGGGCCACTTGCGTCTCGCTCACCTCCAGCGTGATGCGTTCGGGCGGCACGTGCGCGTCACGCGCGAGAGACTCGATTCGTTCCGGCAGGTCGATTCGATCGAAAGTCCGCACGGAGAGGTTGATGGCCACTCCGAGTTCCTGGCCCGCGTCGTGCCACCGGCCGGCGCAGGCGATCGCCTCTCGCAGCGAGAAGTCCGCCAGCGCTGCGTTGTAGCGATCGTGTTCCTCCATTGCGGGGACGAACGACGCCGGCTGGAACAGGCCGAGCTCGGGATGCTTCCAGCGTACCAGCGCCTCGACGCCCGCGAACTTTCCGGTGCGCATCCAGATCTTGGGCTGATACAGGAAGAACAGTTCGCCGTGCTTGAACGCATGCTGGAAATCCTGATCCGGCGCCATGAATGCGTCGTCCACGTTCTTGTTTGGCACTTCGCGCAGCCGCTTCAGGATCGGTTCGAGCTTCTCGACGGTGACCGGCTTCGGAATCGTGCCGAGCATTCGCAGGCCCTGCACCTCCGCGAGCATGCCGGCGGTCTCGAGGACACGCTCGTCCTCGACGCTCATGATCGCGACGGCCGATTCGAGACCGAGGGCGCCGAAGGAACGAATCGTCTCGATCCCGTCCCGCTCCGGCATCCGCAGGTCGCAGAGGATCAGGTCGAACCACGCTCCCGGGTGCGTCACGGCCGTGAGCGCCTCGCGGCCGTCTTCAGCCTCGGTGATGTTGGTGATGCTCAGCGAACCCAGCACGTGGCGAACCCACGTACGCACGTGCAACTGGTCGTCGATGACCAGGACACGGAGCAGCGAATTGTCGTCAGGCATCGTACTCGTGCGTGCCCCCGCGTGGAGTCGCACTCTCACTTGGCATCCAGAACCTCCCGCACCTTGTGGCCCAGCAATTCCGATCGGTCTCGCGCAAACGTTACTCGAATTATACGTGTCAAGGTAGCGAACTGATGGGCAATCGTCGGCGTTTTCAGGCCAGACGCGCTTATGGCCGCTTCGTCACGTGTCGCGGTCGTGACGCCAAGAACTTCCATGGCGCGGTCCGGCCGGGATACATTATCGTCTGCTCACGCGAGTTCGTGAGGCGAGTTCGGGAGTGCCCCGCGTTCTCTTGGAATGGAGGAGCCTGGTGACCACTGCGTCGCGCGCCGCTCAAGCGGCAGAGGGGACCGGGGCGTCCGCGCGCTGGGACTCGACCCGCATGCGTGAGGCGGCGGCGGCGAATTGCGAGAGCGCGCTTCGCCTGTGCGGCTCCGAACCGGCGGGACTTACCGAGGCCGAGGCGCTGCAGCGCCTCGCGACCTATGGCCCCAACGAAATCGCGGCCCACCGGCCCGATCCCTGGGGGCTGCGGCTGTTCCATGCCTTGCGCAATCCGCTCGTCATCCTGCTCGCGACGCTCGCCGTCGTCTCGCTCGTCACCGGCGATGCGCGCGCCGCGACCGTCATGACGCTGATGATCATCCTCGGCGTGGCGCTGCGCTTCGTGCAAGAGTCACGGGCCAGCACGGCCGCCGAATCGCTGCGCGCGATGATCCGCGTCACGGCGACCGTGATGCGCGACGGCGCACGGCGAGAAGTGCCACTGCACGAGATCGTGCCGGGGGACGTCATCGTCCTGACGGCCGGCGACATGATCCCGGGAGACGTGCGGCTCCTCACCGCGAAGGATCTCTTCGTGAGCCAGTCCGCCATCACCGGCGAGTCGCTTCCGGCGGAGAAGGGAGACTTCGTGCATGGAGTGCCGGACAAGCCTCCGCTCGAATGTCCGAACCTCTGCTTCCTCGGGACCAGCGTGCAGAGCGGGTCGGCGACCGCGGTGGTCGTGGAAACCGGCGGCCGCACGCTGTTCGGAACGATGGCCCGCGGCATCTCGCAGACGGCTCCGCCCACGGCGTTCGACAGGGGAATCAACCGGTTCACCTGGCTGATGATCGGCTTCATCGCCGTCATGGTACCGGCGGTGTTCTTCATCAACGGATTCACGAAGCACAACTGGCACGAGGCGTTCTTCTTCGCGCTCGCGGTCGCGGTCGGGTTGACTCCCGAAATGCTCCCCATGATCGTCTCCGTCTGCCTCTCGCGAGGCGCCATGGCGATGTCCGGCAAGGGCGTGATCGTCAAGCGGCTCAACTCGATCCAGAACTTCGGCGCGATGGATGTGCTGTGCACGGACAAGACCGGGACCCTGACGATGGACAGTGTGGTCCTTGAGCGGCATTGCGACGTCGAGGGGAACGAGAGCAACGAGGTCCTCGTCGCCGCGCTGCTGATCAGTCACTTCCAGACCGGCCTCAAGAGCGCCCTCGACGTCGCGACGCTGAAGCACCGCGACGACGACCCGGCTGTCGATCTCGACAGTTACAAGAAGATCGACGAAATACCGTTCGACTTCTCCAGGCGAATCATGTCGGTCGTGGTGGACCGGCCGGACGGAATCCGGCGACTATACGCCAAGGGAGCACCCGAAGAAATCCTGCGGCGGTGCACCGCCTTCGAGGCCGACGGCCAGGTGCTGCCGGCGCCTGCGGGATTTGCCGAAGACCTCCGCGAGCAATTCGACGCCCTCAGCGAGGATGGCTTCCGTGTGCTGGGCGTGTCTTATCGGGATGTGCCGTCCAAGGAGAGTTACACGCGCGACGACGAAGCCGAGATGGTGCTGCTGGGCTACGCGGGCTTCTTCGATCCACCGAAGGAGACCGCGGGCCCGGCCATCGCGGCACTCCGCGACCATGGCGTGGCCGTGAAGATCCTGACGGGCGACAACGAGTTGGTCACCCGCACGATCTGCACGCACGTCGGGCTTCCCTCCGACGTGGTGATGCTCGGCACGCAGGTCGCGGAGATGAACGACAAGGAACTGGCCGAGGCCGTCGAGCAGACCACGATCTTCGCCCGGCTCACGCCCGCGGACAAGGAGCG
This sequence comes from Gemmatimonadaceae bacterium, assembly GCA_017881585.1. GTDB lineage: Bacteria > Gemmatimonadota > Gemmatimonadetes > Gemmatimonadales > Gemmatimonadaceae > Fen-1231. The sequence goes on from JADGQS010000019.1 coordinate 34,059, forward strand.
CATCATCCAGAGCCTCCAGTCGCGAAATCACGTGGTGGGGTTCATGGGCGACGGGATCAACGATGCGGCCGCGCTCCGCGCAGCGGACGTCGGGATTTCGGTCGACACCGCGGTGGACGTCGCCAAGGAATCGGCCGACATCATCCTGCTCCAGAAGAGCCTGCTCGTGCTGGACGAAGGCGTGCTCGAGGGGCGGAAGGTGTTCTCCAACGTCCTGAAGTATATCCGCATGGGGGCGAGTTCGAATTTCGGAAACATGTTCAGCGTCATCGGCGCGAGCGCGCTCCTGCCCTTCGTCCCGATGGCGCCCCTGCAGGTGCTCACCAACAACCTCTTGTACGACTTTTCGCAGGTGCCGATCCCGACGGACAACGTCGATGCGGAACAGATCACGCGCCCTCGTCCGTGGGAGATCAGCGCGATCGCGAAATTCATCCTCGTGATCGGCCCCATCAGCTCGATCTTCGACTACACGACGTACGCGATGATGTGGTTCATCTTCGGCGCGAAGACGCCCGCCCAGGCGGCGCTCTTCCAGACGGGGTGGTTCGTGGAGTCGATCATGACGCAGACGCTCATCATTCATGTCATCCGAACCAGCAAGATCCCGTTCTTCCAGAGCCGGGCGAGCTGGCCACTCGTGGCCACTACCGTGACGATCATGGCGGTGGGCGTCTGGCTGCCTTCGTCGCCACTCGGCCCGGCGCTCGGGCTCGTCGCCCTGCCCTC
>JADGQS010000231.1 GCA_017881585.1 Gemmatimonadaceae bacterium
GGCGATGGACGGCCGCAGCGTGCCGGACATCGACGACGTGAAGGCCGTCGCGCACGTGGTGCTCGGGCATCGCCTGGTGATGAACTTCCAGGCGGAAGCAGAAGGCGTGGGTGTGGAGAGGCTGCTGACGCTATAGGCCCAGTGAGGGGCGACGGGTGAGGGGCGATCTGGCGAAGCGCGACGCGTGAGCAGCGAGGAGACGTTCTCCTCACCCCTTACTCGTCGCGCTTCGCCAAGTCGCCCCTCACCCGTCGCGCGTCCCTGCCGTCCTTGTCTCAGCGCCTTGTTGCTGATCGCGGTGCTGCGCGCCCGGCCATTTGCCGCGCAGCATCGAGCGCACTGTGCGACTCAGCGTCCTCGGGCCTCATTCGCACCGCTTCCTCGAGATGCGCGATCGCCTCCTCGAGCCGCCCCGGCATCGCCGTGAGTATCACGCCGAGGAAATAGTGCGAGATCCCCACGATCAGCGCGTTCTTCGGCTCGTACTGGATCGCCTTCTGGAAATGATCGACGGCCTCCGGGCCACGGTCCGAGAGGAAGAGCGCGACACCGAGACTGTAGTGCGCGCGGGCGTGATCGGGCTTGAGCCGGATCACGGCTTCGAACTCGACGATCGCCTCGGCGCGATGCAGCGCGCCGCGCGAGTAGATCCGGCCGAGGTTGTTGTGCGCCATCCAGTCGCCGGGATTCCGTGCGATGGTCGTGCGATAGAGCGTCTTCGCGTCGGTGTACATCCGGCTCTGGACGTTGCTCAAGACCGCGAGCACCGCGAGCAGCGCAGCGATCGCGACTTGCCCCGCGCGCCGCGCAACGGGCGCGCTCACGTGCTCGAGGGCAATCGCGAGCCCCGCCGACACCGGCACGATCACGCCGAGGCTCGCGAGATACGCGAAGTGGTCGGCGACGTACGAGTAGCGAAACGGGTAGATGTCGAGGAAGCCGAGCACCGGAAAGAGCGAGCCGCCGAAGAAGAGCAGTGCGGCGAGCGGCGCACGTGTGCGCGAGCGAATCGACCACAGCGCGAACGCGAGCGCGATGAGCGCGAGATCGAAGTCGTACTGCCAAACCGCCGACGCATCCACCGTCCAGTGCGGGTAGGTGAAAATGAGGTTGGTTGGCCAGACGATCGTTCCGAGATAGAAGCAGATCACGCGCCCGGCGAGCAGCGCGCGCTGGAGCACGTCGAGATTGTACTCCGTGCCTGCGGCTCCGATCAGATGCCGCTCGACCCACGCGGTGAACAGCCCGCTCGCCGCGGCCATCGCGAACCACGGCAGCAGCGGCGCCACGTCACGGCGCCACTCGATTCGCCCGCGCTTCCACCAGAACACCACGAGCAGCGCGGCCGGGAGCGACGCCGTCACCGTCTTGGTCATGAGCGCGCAGAGGAACAGCGCGCTCGCTACGCAAAAGTCGCGAGGCTTGCGCGCGTCGTCGAACCGCAGGTACGCGATCGCGGCGAGCAGGTAGAACACGAGCGAAAGCGTGTTCTTCTGTTCGGAGATCCACGCGACCGACTCGACGTTGATGGGATGGAGCGCGAAGATCGCGCCGGCGAGCCACGCGCCCTTGATGGCGAGCCGCTGGCAGAGCGTGACGACGAGGCACGCCGCGATCACGTGCAGCACGACGTTCACGAGGTGGTAGCCGAGCACGGCGTCGCCCCAGAGGCGCGCCTCGATCCAGAACGCGCTGTGCAGGAGCGGATAGTACTGTTGCGTGGCGCCGAGCTCGGTCCAGGTGCGGCGCAGTCCGTCGAGCGAGCGGAGCGCGGTCCTGGTGATATGCGCGTCGTCGTCCCAGAGGTACTGACCGAGGAGCGCGGGCCTGTAGACGAGGAGGGTCAGGCCGAGGAGGAGCAGCCCGCGCCAGGCGTCGGCGGAGCTGCGGACGGAGTTGCGGGCGGGGCCGGGCGTTGGCCGCTGGGGATCGATGGCGAGCGCGTTCGGCATGTGCTGTGATTCTGCCATCGGGGGCGCCGAGAGGCAACTGCGAATTCGCAGTGTCGGCCCGGTGTTCTTGCCGTGTCCTCACCCATTGGGAGTAGTCCCGAACACACCCAACTGAGCGATAACCCTGCGGGTGCCGTCGGTCCTATTCTTCTTCATTACACAAACATTCGACTCGAACGAGGTGCCCCGTGCGCCGTCGCACAATGATTGCACTAGCGCTGACGATCTCCGTGTCGGCGTTGCACGCGCAGGCAGGCGATCCGCCGTCGCGCGCCGCAAGAATCAGCGCCCTCACCGGCGAGGCTTCGTTGCAGCCGGCCGGCGCCACCGATTGGAGCGAGGCCGCGCTCAACTACACGGTGACCACCGGCGATCGCATCTATACTGGAGCGGGAAGCCGCATCGAGCTGGAGGTCGGGCCGATGTCGGTGCGTATCGGGGACAACTCCGACGTCACGGTCACCAATCTCACCGACGGCTTCATGCAGTTGGGCGTCGAGCAGGGAACGCTCCGCCTGAGCGTGTATCGTCTGCCGCGGGGTGACTCGATCGAAGTCGACACGCCGAACGGCGCGGTGATGGTCACCACGCCCGGGTCGTATCTGATCGACATTCCCGACAACGACAACTTCACGATCGTGAGTGTCGATGACGGAAGCGTGGAGGTCGTCGGACCCGGTGTGGACCAGATCGTGCGCCGCGGTCAGGCCGTGCAGCTCTCGGGGACCGACGACATTCGGGCCATCAGTGTGCCGCGCCCGTCGCGGAATTCATTCGACCAGTGGGGCGCCGATCGCGACGCCCGAACTGGATCCGCCGGTTGCACGCGCTACATGAGCCGCGACATTCCCGGGTGTGCCGATCTGGACGATAACGGACGCTGGGAGTCGAACGCACAGTACGGAGCCGTGTGGTACCCGACGCATGTTTCGGCCGGTTGGGTTCCGTATCGCGATGGGCGCTGGGTGTGGATCGAGCCG
>JADGQS010000232.1 GCA_017881585.1 Gemmatimonadaceae bacterium
GCTTTTCCCAGACGAAGCGGTGCAGGAAGTCGCTGATCTTGCTGAACGTCGTGACCCAGTTCGCGTGGATCATCGACTCGTGCTGGTCATCGGGAATTACCGTGAGCTCGTAGTACACGTTGTGCGCCCGCAGCAGCTGCACGAGGCCGACCATCTGGCCGAAGTCCACGTTACGGTCGTCGTCCCCTTGAAGCAGGTACACCGGCGACTTCCACGTGTCTATGGCCGAGATCGCGGACGACCTATAGGCAAGCGAGGTGTCCGCGAGGGATTGCCCGTAGAGGTGCACGCCCGCGAGGTCCGCGCCCGCCACGAACATGTCGGAGTTGCGCGCAAGCGCCTGCGACGTGAGCAATCCGCCGTACGAGAGTCCCCAGATCCCGACGCGCGACGCGTCCACGTCCGGCCGTGACTGCAGGTACTTCCCGCCGGCCACGACGTCCTGATACTCCGAGTTGCCGCGCCCCTCGGTGCCGGGCGCCTGGCGGAAGGAGCGGCCGTAGCCGACGCCGCTCCGGTAGTTGATCGAGAGCACCACGTAGCCCTGATCCGCGAGCCACTGGTTGAACGCGTACGCCCAGTGGTAGAACTGCATGTAGTGGTACGCCGGGAGCATCTGCCGCACCGGCCCGCCGTGCACGAAGACGATCGCGGGCCGTTTCTCACCAGGCTTGAGATCCTTAGGCAGGAAGAGCTGGTTGTGCAGCTCGAGCCCGTCGGCCGCGTGCGTGATCACGATTTCCGGCTTGACGTGCGCGGACGCGGGGAAGTCCGTTGAAAGTGTTGGGAAAATTACTTTGGGGAGAGAGCCGTCCACGTTGACGGTCGCGACCGACGCCGGCACGGCGGCGTTGAAGTACAGCACGGCAAGCTTCTTCCCCGACGCGAGCGGCACGGGATCCCGCTCGACGCCGTCGCCCGTCGAAACCTGTCGCGGCGTTCCGCCCGACGTGGACACGGCCCAGATGTGGCGGCGCTCGATGTCGTTCGCGTTCGTGCAGTAGTACAGCGTCTGTCCGTCCGGCGAGAGCGACACGGACGTAGCGTCCTCGATCAGCCCGTTCGTCGTCGTGAGCTGCGTCGGCGCCGCGTTCGTGCCCGCGATCTTGATCGCGTAGTAGCGGTCCCACTCGTCGTTGGGAATGACGGCCTGGAAAATCACGCTCTCCCCGGCCCAGCGAATGGCGTTGATCGCGGAGAACACACGGTCGTTCGGATCACTGTGCCAAAACTCGCGGAGCGCGCCCGTGACCAGATCGTACGTATACATCGAGAGCGTGTAGCCGCCCTTGAATGCCGAGGAGTACAGGCCAGGCGCGCGCGGCGCCGGCGTGGCTTCGCCGCTGCGGCCACCGCGGCCGGCACCGCCTCCACCACCACCGCCACGTCCGCCGAATCCGGCGCAACCGCCACCAGCGCCGCCCCTTCCCGCCGCCACACCGCCCGGGTTCCCGATCCCGCCGCCGCCCTGCTGCGCCTGCAGTCCGAACGGCGTTCCCGGCCGGCGCAAGAATGCGATCTGCTTTCCGTCAGGCGACCATGTCGGGCTGCCGTCGCAGTCCACGCTCGGCGCGACGTAGCTCACCTTGCGCGTCTTCACGTCGTACAGACCGATGAACGAATGGTTCTCGCGCATGCTCACGAACGCGATCTTCGAACCGTCGGGCGACCAGCGAGGCTGGCCGTTGCTGCCCCACAGCTTGATGAACGGAATGCCGCCGGTGTCCATCTGCGTGGGCGGGGCCGCCTTCGTCGTGCGCGCGCGGTAGATCTGGTTGTCCTTCACGTAGAGGACCCACTTGCCGTCGGGTGAGACCGTCGGCGCCTGGCCCTCGGCGACGCGGATCGCGGGGGCGCCGCCCGTCGTGCGCACGGCCCAGATCGCGCGGTCGCCGCCGTTGGGATCGTGCCCGGGGTCCGCGATCCAGCCCTGCCGGTTTGCGGCACCGCCGCGCACGAACACGGCGGTGGAGCCGTCGGCCGAGAGCGAGACGGCGGTGAGGTCCACGCCGTTGTCGACCATGAAACTCGTGAGGCGCACGGCCCTGAAGTCCGGCGGCGCCGCCGTGTACACGTTGCGCATCCCGCGCTCGTACGCGATCCACGCAATGCGATCCGCCTTCTGCGCCGATGTCACCTCCATCGGCTCCGACGGTCCGATGTACTGCGCAATGTTGTGCGCCATGTTCTGCGCGCCCAGCGGAGTGCCGAGCGGCGCCGAGAACGCGAACGCAACCGCAATGAGCGCTCTATTTCGCATCGAGCTTTCTCCCAGTATTCAGGTTGTCGAAGTGCAGAATCGTATTGAAAACGAGGAAGTAACTTCCGATGGTTTCGCCGCGGTATACGGGATTGTTGCCGAACAACACGACGTGTCCCTTCTCCATCGGCACGTCCACTACGACGGGCCGCTGTGCGATGTCCGCGCCGCCGTCGAGCAGGCCCGACGCAAGCAGATCGCGCTGCTCGCCATAACGCAGGATCACGCGCGGGCGCTGGTCGGGCGGAATGATATTGAGCGGGTTGCGCAGCTGATCATCGGTGATCTGCGCGTACTGCCACGGCTGAACCGTCGGACGCTGTGCCGGAAGAAAACGCGGATCGAGCTGCGGGAATCCCTGCACCTGATCGGCATCATCGGGCGTGCCGCGGCCCGTCGAGCGCGTCGCTCCACCGCCGCCCGCGCGTCCGCCGCCACCGCCACGGCCGCCGCTGCGTGAACTGCTCACGTTGAAGCTCTCACCGCTGTTGCTGTACACCGCGAGGTTGTCGCTCACGCCGTACGCGATCGGACTCGCGTCGTCGACGATCTTCGTGCGAAGGAAACTGCCCACCACTTCGCCGCGCCGTGGAGCATTGCTGCTGACGCCGTTCGCGAGGCCGAACTGGATCGCGAAATCCGCGGTGTT
>JADGQS010000020.1 GCA_017881585.1 Gemmatimonadaceae bacterium
CAGGTAGACGCCGCCCCACCGCATCGTGCGCGCCGCGTATGTGGAGACCTGCGGCTCGCGCCGCACGTAGCCGGCCGGACGCGCCGCGCGATTCTGCATGGTGAGCTGGTACGCCGCGATCACGTGAAGGACCACCGAGGCGAGCAGCGTCACGCGCAGCAGCCAGGTGAGCTCGATCAGGTCCACCTGCAGGAGGTGCGAGTACGCGTTGAAACGCGCGGAACCGGAGAAGAACTGCAGGTTGCCGGCCATATGGCCCACGACGAACGCGACGAGGATCAGCCCCGTCACGCCCATCACGATCTTCTTGCCGACGCTGGAGTCCCAGAATCGCCGCAATCCACTCCGTTCCATCAGAACTTGATGACGGCCATGGGTTCCCGCACCGCCTCTGCGCTCTTGGCGAGTGCGGCTTTTTCATCGGCAGTAAGAGTCACTTCAATGATTTTCTCCATTCCCCTGCGGCCGAGCTTCACCGGCACGCCGAGGAAGAGCCCCTTCATGCCGTATTCGCCGTCGAGCCACGCGGAGCACGGCAGGATGCGCTTCTGGTCGAGCACGATCGCCTCGACGATCTGCACGGCGCCCGACGACGGCGCGTAGTACGCGGAGCCGGTCTTGAGGTACTTCACGATCTCGGCGCCGCCGTTGCGGGCGCGATCGACGATCGCGTCGAGCTTCGCCTTGTCGAGGAACTGCGTGATCGGGATGCCGCTGACGGTCGTGTAGCTGATCAGCGGAACCATCGTGTCGCCGTGTCCGCCGAGCACCATCGCCTGGATGTCGCGCACGGAGACGTCGAGCGCCTCGGCGAGGAACGAGCGGTAACGCGCCGTGTCGAGCACGCCAGCCATGCCGATCACGCGCTCGCGCGGAAAGCCGCTCGCCTTCATCGCGACGTAACACATCACGTCGAGCGGGTTCGAGACCACGATGATGATCGCGTTGGGTGAAGTCTTCGCGACGTTCTCCGCGACGGACTTCACGATGCCGGCGTTCGTGTTGAGCAGGTCGTCGCGGCTCATGCCCGGCTTGCGCGCGATGCCGGCCGTGATCACGACGATATCGGAGCCCGCCGATTCGTCGTAGCCGTTGGAGCCGATCACGCGCGAGTCGAACAGCTCGATCGGTGCCGACTCCCATTGGTCGAGCGCCTTCCCCTGCGGAATTCCCTCAGCGACGTCGACCATCACGACCGTGCGGGCGAGTTCCTTCTCCGCGATGCGCTGCGCTGCCGTGGCACCGACGTTCCCGGCGCCGACTACGGTGATCTTATTCAGCATGAGAGTTCGTTCGAGTGTGTGGATGAGCGTTCACACGAAGAAAGCTAATCAGGGAGGCTCGCGTCACCAACTGCGCTGATTGCGCGGATTGGATCGGATACGGCAACGGCAACTGCCACTGCCTTGACACGGATTGCGCGGATCAAAGGCCGGATACAACAATGGCGAAAGCCTTTGGGGGAACTGCCACTACAGTGCGCCGCTGAAGTTGCAGTTCCTCCAAGAATGCTTGATCAGGTTGTGCAATCCTGTCAGCGGTTTTCCGTGTAATCCGTGGTAAAGCTGTTGCCGTTTCTGTCGTCTATCCCCCCACCTGCGAGAGTGCCCGGAGTCCGCCGACCTGCATCTGGAGCAGGTTGTGCTCTTTCGGCTTGTCAGCAAGCGCCTGACGGAAGATCGGCTCGAGCGCCGCGCCGGCGCGGAGCGGATCGCGAAGGTTGACCTCGTGATCGCCGTAGAGACAGGTGCGCAGCCGGCCGTCCGCGGTGAGGCGAACGCGGTTGCACGACCCGCAATACGTGTGCGTCATCGGAGTGATGACGCCGATCGTACCCGGCGCACCGGCAAACCGGTGGTACGCCGCAGGCCCGTTGCCGCGCGCGGGGCCGCCGGACGGCTCGAGAACCCCGTGCACGCTGGCGCGCCGCAGCACCTCCTCGCTGGGCACCACATGCTCCCAGGTGAGATTCGCCATCTCGCCCACCGGCATGAGCTCGATGAACCGCACGTGCCACGGATGTTCGAGCGTGAGGCGGGCGAAATCGGCGATCTCGTCGTCGTTGATGCCGCGCATGACGACGACGTTGAGCTTGATGGGGTCGAGGCCCGCGGCTTCGGCCGATTGCGCGGAGACGACCGGATCGAACGCGAACTTCCGGCGCGCGATCGACGCGATACGATCGGCGCGAAGCGAGTCCGCGCTGATGTTGACACGATCGAGACCGGCCGCGCGCAGCGGCGCGGCGAGCTCGGGAAGCTTCACGCCGTTCGTCGAGAGCGCGATGTCCTCGATGCCCGGGACGGCCTTCAGCATACCGACGAGCGCGACCAGGTCCGGACGGATCGTCGGCTCGCCTCCGGTGAGGCGCAGACGCCGCAGTCCGAGCGGCGCAAGCTGGCGCACTACCTCGGTGATCTCCTCGTACGTGAGGATCTCCGTTTTCGGCAGCCACTCGAGTCCCTCGAGCGGCATGCAATAAACGCAGCGGAAATTGCAGCGGTCGGTGATCGAGATGCGGAGGTATTCGATCGACCGCCCGAACTGGTCCTTCAGCGTGATCGCCGTCATCACGCGGTTCCGCGAGCGAGCGACGACGCGGAGAGCGCCGACGGTGCGATAGACGAGGACGGATCCACCCAGTCGCGCGTGCCGTCGGTGTAGTGCTCGCGTTTCCAGATCGGCACGCGCCGCTTGAGTTCCTCGATCACGAATCGCGTCGCGTCGAGCGCATCACGACGGTGCGGATGCGAGGCCGCGATGGCGACGCTCACGTCGCCGAGGGCGAGCGTGCCGACGCGATGCTCGACCACGATCGTCACGCCGCCGAACTTCTCCGCCGCTTCGCTCACGATCCTCTCGAGCTCGCGCGACGCCATCGCGTCGTAGGCCGTGTACTCCATTCCGGTGACCGCACGGCCGTCGTTGACATCACGAACGGTGCCGAGGAAGAGTGACGTCGCGCCGTTGGCATCCGACGCAACCTCGGCGATGAGGGCCGTGGCGTCGATCGCACGGGTGACTATCGCGGTGCGCGTCATCCGCCGGCAACCGGAGGAATGAGCGCGACCTCGTCGCCGGAATGAATGACATCGCCGGGAGCCGCGTAGTCCTGGTTCAGCGCGATCAGCGGCGCGGGCGGCAGGGCGTGACCCACGGCCATCTCCTTCACTTTCGCGAGCAGCTCCGTCACGGTCGCACCTTCACGCAACGTGACAGCAACGCTCGGCACACCAAAGGCTTCGGCGTAGGACGCAAAGAGGAGGACCCGGACTTCCATGCGAGTAAAATACATCACGCGCCCGCCGAACGGTCCCGTCGCAGTGGGCCGGCGGCTGTCAACTGACAGCTATCCGCTGCGAGCGATCAGCTATCATCTCCCAACTGCAGTGTCCGTATCTGGTTATGCGTCCGTGAGTTCCGAGATGTCGATGTCGGCGACCATCGCGCGCAGTTCCTTGGACGGCTTGAACACCGGCACCGGCCGCGCGGACACCTCGACCGGCGCGCCCGTGCGCGGATTGCGGGCCATGCGCGTCTTGCGCTGCCGAATCTTGAAGGTGCCGAACCCGCGAACCTCGATGTTCTTCTGATCTTTTAGCGCGTCTTTGATGGCGTCCAGAAAGGAGTCTACGACACGCGCGCAGTCCTTCTTGGAGATCATCGGCCCCGAAGTCTGCGAAATCGCCTCGGTGACTTGCTCGACCAGATCGGCTTTGGTCATTTACATCCCTTTGCGGAGGACACTCGGCGACGGCCGTAAGTGCATCCAGTCTAGGATGTTATCTACCGTGGTGTCAAGCGGTTGGGCGGTCCACCCTCTGCCCGGGAGGGGCCCGCGGAGGCCCCGGGAGGGGCCCGGACGCTCTAGGAACGCGCCTCGACGGCCTTCATGAACTCGTCGAAGAGGGCGCGCGCGTCGTGTGGCCCCGGCGCGGCCTCCGGATGGAACTGTACTGCGAAGACTGGCAAGCGTTTATGGCGAAGTCCCTCGATCGAACCGTCGTTCAGGTTCACATGGGTGACCTCCAGTTCGGGTGCGCCCGGGATCGCGTCCGCGGTTCCCTTCACCGCGAAGCCATGATTCTGCGCCGTGATGAGCACCTTGCCAGTCGCGAGGTCCTTCACCGGATGGTTTCCACCGCGATGACCGTACGGGAGCTTGAAGGTCGTGGCGCCGTACGTGATGCCGACGAGCTGATTCCCGAGGCAGATGCCGAAGACGGGCACCTTCTGGTCGGCGATGCCGCGAATGTTCTCCATCGCGTACGTGACGGCTTCCGGATCGCCGGGGCCGTTCGAGAGAAATACGCCGTCGGGCTCGAGCGCGAGCACTTCCCTCGCCGTCGCGGTCGAGGGAACGACAGTGATCCGGCAGTCGCGATCCTCGAAGAGCCGAAGAATGTTGTGCTTGATGCCGTAGTCGTATGCGACGATGTGCGTGGCCGCGCGCGGGTTGCCCCAGGGGTACGCCTGACTCGTGCTGACCACGGAGGCGAGGTCGAGGCCCGACATCGACGGGCACGCCTCGAGCGCCGCCCTCGCTGCGGCGTCAGGCACCTCGCCTGCCCCGATCACGCCGCGTAGGACGCCCACGGTCCTCAAGTGACGCGTGAGGCGACGCGTGTCAACGTCGTACAGGATTGGGATATCGGCTTTCGCCATGTATCCCGCGAGAGCGCCGCCGGCGCGCCAGTTCGAGAACGTCGTCGAGAGTTCGCGAACCACCACACCGCTCACCTGCGCGCGCGTCGATTCGGGGTCTTCTGCATTGACGCCATAGTTGCCGATCATCGGAGACGTCATCACGACGATCTGGCCGTGGTAGGACGGGTCGGTGAACACCTCCTGGTAACCGCTCATGTTCGTCGTGAACACGACCTCCGCCACCGCCGGCGCGTTGCTTACGGCGTGGATGTGGCCGTGAAAAAGGGTTCCATCCTCGAGGAGGAGGAACCCTTTTGTAGCTCTGAGAGCGCTCACGCTCGGCTCACGTTGTGCTCACGCCGGGATCAGGGCTTCTTGGCAGGAGCCGGGGCCTTCGAGCCGGAGTCCGGCTTCGGGGTGCCGGTCGGCAGCGCCGTGCCCGGTACCGACGGAGCAGGTGCCGCAGCGCCGGGGACGGCCGGAGTCGTGGTGCCCGGCAACTGCTGAGGACGCGGCTGGGCCGGCGCGGTCTTCGTCGGTGCGAACGACTTGTCGAGGATCGACGTCGGCACGCGGCCGCGACTGGCGCTGATCTCGAGAATGAACGCGAGGCCGATGAAGATGCCGCCGCACCACCAACTGGCCTTCGTCAGGAGGTTACCTGCCTGACGGGTGCCGAAGAGGGCGTCGCTCGAGGAAGACGCGCCGCCGAACGCCGCTGCCATGCCGCCGCCCTTTCCGCTCTGGAGCAGGATGGCGATGACCAGGACCAGCGCGTCGATGATGAGCAGCGTGAGCAGGAACTTGTAGAGCATATGGCTTTCGGAGCCCTAATTGCGGGAGTTGGGTAAGCCTTGAAGAATACCTGAGTTACCGGCTCTCATCAAGGTGTCGGGGGAGATTGGAGTTATGAGCAGTTCGGAGAGTGAGTTTGAGTCGGAGTGATGCGGGTGAGTGGGAGTAGTGGGAGTCAGAGTGGGAGGAGTGGGAGACGGAGTGGGAGGGGGATGCGGCGCGCGAATGCGCTCGGCCGGAACGAATGGGTGATGGTTTTAGGCGCGGCGAGTGCGAGGATGGGCTCATGCCGATCATACACGACGAGGAGTTTCGGACTTGGGAGTCCACGGTGAGAGAGGGTCAGCGCGGCGACCCTGTGTGGCGTTTCCACGCGTACAGAGTTGCGCTGTTCATGCTCGACCGGGTCGGTCGTGATGCAGTCGTCCTGAAACGACAGAGTGCGCTGCCGTTTCAGACGGATCAACTGCTGCGCGCCGTCGCATCCATTGGCGCGAACATCGCGGAAGGTCTGGGCCGACAGTCGGCGGCGGAGCGTTCGCGGTTCTTCGGAATCGCACTTGGCTCGCTTCGCGAATCCGAGACTTGGTATCAGGCAGTCGCGGCCGATCTCCCCGTCGCGGTCGTCGACCAGCGATTCGAACAGCTGACGGAACTTCGCAAGCTCCTCATCGGCGCCCAGAAATGGCTCGAATCCAAACCGAGGCCCACGCGCCTGATGTAACCGAGTCTCCGTCTCGAACGCCCACTCCCACTACTCCCACTCCCACTCCCACTACTCCCACTCACCCTCATCCCTCCGACTTCAACTCCCTCTCCGTTCTGCCCTCAAGCACGGACGATCGTCGCCCACCCCTCGGCGTCGAGGCTCGCGCCGCCCACGAGCAGGCCGTCGACGTCCGGAGCGGCGAGGAGCGTCGTGGCATTCCCGCTATTGACGCTGCCGCCGTAGAGAATCGGCACCGCTTCCTCGCGCTCGCCCGTGAGTGTGCGAAGTTCCGAGCGAATGATCGCGTGCACCGTGCTCGCGTCCGCGGGTGACGCGGTCTTCCCCGTTCCGATCGCCCACACCGGCTCGTACGCGACGAGCGAAGACGAAATCTGGTGCGGCTCGATGTGCGCGAGCGCGGCGCGCAGCTGGCGGAGCACGACGGATCCCGTCTCGCCGGCGTTGCGCTGCGCGAGCGTTTCGCCCACGCAGACGAGCGGCGTGAGTCCCGCTCGAACGGCCGCGGCGGTCTTCTTGCCGGTCTCCTCGTCCGTCTCGCCGAACACATGCCGTCGCTCGGAGTGACCGACGAGCACGTATCGTGCGCCGGCGGCGCGCGCGATGGGCGCGGAGTTCTCGCCCGTGAACGCGCCCTTGTCTTCCCAGTGAATGTTCTGCACGCCGAGTTGGATGTCGGGCCGGTCCTTCAGCGCGTCCGTCACCGCGTGCAGCGTGAGCGCCGGAGGAAAGATCAGGACCGTGCGATCCTGCTGTCGCGGGAAGTATGCGAGGAACTGCCGCACAAATGCCTTCGCGTCGGCGGGCGCGTGATTCATCTTCCAGTTCGCCGCGAACACGGGATGCTTCACGTGCCGGCCCTCTCGTCGAGCGCGGCGACTCCGGGCAGCTCCTTTCCCTCGAGGAACTCGAGCGAGGCGCCGCCTCCCGTGGAGACGTGGCTCATCTTCGCGGCGAGTCCCATCTGCTCCACCGCGGCGGCGGAATCTCCGCCCCCGACGATCGTCGTCGCTCCCATGGCAGTCGCTTCGGCCATCGCGTTCCCAACGGCGTTCGTCCCCATGTTGAACGGCGGAGTCTCGAACACGCCCATCGGGCCGTTCCAGACGATCGTCTTGGCGGCGAGGATCGCCCGCGTGTACGATTGCGCGGTGTCGGGACCGATGTCGAGCATCGCCTCGGTCGCGGGGATCGCGTCGCGCTTCACGGCGTGGGCCCTGGCGCCGGCCTCGATGCCGGGCGCCACGGTCGCGTCGTGCGGGAGCGTCAGGCGGAATGCGGCACGCTCGATCAGCGATGCCGCCATGTCGACGCGATCGGACTCGACGAGCGACGTGCCCGTCTCCAATCCCATCGCCTTGAAGAACGTGCACGCCATCGCCCCTCCGATGAGAATGCCGTCCACCTTCGGTATCATCGCCTCGATGACGTCGATCTTGCCGGAGATCTTCGAGCCGCCGAGTATCGCGATGAACGGGCGCTTCGGCTTTTCGAGCGCGGCGCCGAGCCAGTTGAGCTCGGCGTCCATCAGCAGTCCGGCGACGGCAGGATGCAGGAACGCGGCGACGCCGGCCGTGGAAGCGTGCGCGCGATGCGCGGTGCCGAACGCGTCGTTCACGTAGAAGTCGCCCAGGCGCGCGAACGACTTCGAGAGCGCGGGGTCGTTCTTCTCCTCGCCGGGAAGGAAGCGCGTGTTCTCGAGGAGCAGCACGTCGCCGTCGGCGAGCGCCTTCGTCGCGGCGAGCGCGGCGTCGGTGTCCGTCTCGGGGCAGAACGCCACCGGCTTGCCGAGCAGCTCGGCGAGGCGCGCCGCCACCGGCGCGAGCGAGTACTTCGCCTCGGGCTTCGCCTTCGGACGGCCAAGATGGGAGAGGAGCACGACGCGCGCTCCGCCGCTGACGAGCGCCCGCAGCGTGGGAATCGCGGCGCGGATGCGCGTGTCGTCGGTGATGCGCGTGCCATCGAGCGGCACGTTGAAGTCCACGCGCACCAGCGCGCGTCTTCCCTTGATCTCAGCCGGAGCGAGATCGCGGATGGTGCGCTTGTTCATGATGTGGGCCGGTGCGCGCTCAGAGCCGCGCGCCGATGTACGTGAGGAGATCCACGCACCGGCACGAGTAGCCCCATTCGTTGTCGTACCACCCGGACACCTTCACGAGGGTGCCGTCGATGACGTTGGTGCATTTCGCGTCGAGGATCACCGAGGCGGGGTTGCCGATGTAATCGCTCGAGACGAGTTCGATCTCGGTGTACTGCAGGATTCCCTTCAGCGGTCCCTCGGCGGCCGCGCGGAACGCCGCGTTGACTTCGGCGATGGTGGTGCCCTTCTCGACCTCGACCGTGAGCTCGGTGAGTGAGACGTCGGGAGTCGGCACGCGGATCGCGATGCCGTCGATCTTCCCCTTCACCTCCGGGATCACGAGCGACGTCGCCTTCGCCGCGCCCGTGGTGGTCGGGATGATCGAGAGCGCCGCCGCGCGTGCGCGCCGCAGATCCTTATGCGGATAGTCGAGGATGGGCTGGTCGTTGGTGTACGAGTGGATCGTGACCATCGACGCGTGCCTGAACCCGAACTGGTCGCGAATGACTTTCACCATCGGCGCGAGGCAGTTCGTCGTACACGACGCGTTCGAGATGATGTGATGCTTCGCCGCGTCGTACTTCTCGTGGTTCACGCCGAGCACGACGGTAATGTCCTCGGCTTTCGCGGGCGCCGAGATGATGACCTTCCTCGCACCGGCCGCGATGTGCTTCCTCGCATCATCGGCGTTCGTGAACTTGCCGGTGGACTCGAGCACGACGTCCACGCCGAGGGATTTCCACGGCAGCGCGGCGGGATCCTTCTCCTTGAACACGCGGATCGAGTCGCCGTCGATGGTGAGCGTCGCGTCGTCGTGCGTCACGGTTCCGTGCGCGATGCCGTGCACGGAATCGTACTTGTAGAGGTGCGCGAGCGTACGCGTGTCGGTGAGGTCGTTGACGGCGACGAAGTCGATATCAGCCTTCGCTTCCTTTGCCGCGCGAATGACCTGGCGGCCGATGCGGCCGAATCCGTTGATGCCAACCTTCAATGTCATGGGGGAGCTTGCCTCGGGTTGTATTCGGTGGTGTCGTATGCCGGGGATCACCGGTCGCCGCTCGCGCGGGCCCGGCCGAATGTCACGTAGCTGATCGTCCGCGCGCCGGCATCGAAGAGCGCGGCGGCGCATGCGTTGAGCGTGGCGCCGGTTGTCAGCACATCGTCCACCAGCACGAGGTGCAGGCCGCGCAATCGTTCGCGCGCGCCGTGCGGACCATCGGGCACTTCAAACGCGTCACGAACGTTCGCGGAACGCTCTCCGGGAGTCAACCGCGTTTGTGTGCGGGTCGCGCGCGTGCGAACGAGGGCGTCGCGCCAGAGGGGAATTCGCCAATGTGCTGTAAGGGAATCGGATAGCAGTGCGGCCTGGTTGAAGCCGCGCTCCCGCTCGCGAACGGGTGCGAGCGGCACCGGAATCAGTGCGGCGCGCTCCGCGATTACATCCGGGGGCCAGTGCAGCCGCGCCATTCGCGCGGCCATTCCACGGGCCGCGGCGGTCCAGCCATGATACTTGAGCGCGTGCACCACCGCGCTTCCCACCTCGTGCGGCACCCAGCATACCGAGCGCGCCGCGCGAACGAACGGCGGCAAAGTCGCGCAGAATCGGCACTGTCGCCCCGCCGACGGATGGCCGCAGCGTTCGCACCGCGGGGCCGGCAGCACGTCGAGCCGCGACCAGCAGAGCGCGCACACGAGGTCGTCCTCGCGCGAATCCATCGGCCGCTCGCATGAAACGCAGATGCGCGGCAAGAGCAGGTCGAGCGTGGCGCGCACCGAGCGCGCGGCCAGGCTTGGAGTCACCTGACGCTCACCGGCGGTCACCGGTCAGTCACCGGTCAGTCACCCGGCGGTCATCCGCGCACCGCCTTCCACATCGCTTCGCGGTCGGGGATCGCGCCGAACCAGCGTTCGAACGCGAGCGCGCCCTGCTCGACGAGCATGGCGAGACCATCGGCTGCGCGCAGGCCGCGCGCCCGGCAGGCGTGCACCCAGGGCGTCTCACCGCGGCGATACGCGAGATCGAGGATGTCTGCGCCGGGGGGCAGGAATGCCGGATCCATAGGGTAATCGGCTCCGTCGAGGCCGACCGGCGTCGCGTTCACCACGAGCGACGCGTCGTGAACGGCGTCGGCCACGTGTTCGAACACGCTGGCGATCCGCGCGAAACGCGAGGCGAGCGCGTTCGCACGATGACTCGTGCGGGCGACGATCCGGACGCGTGCGCCGTCCCAGCGCTCGACCGCCGCGAGCACCGCCGCGGCGGCTCCGCCCGCTCCGAGCACGACGACCACGCCGTGATCGTGCGGCAGACCGAAGTGCCGGCGCACGGCGGCGTCAAACCCTCCGACGTCGGTGTTGTCGCCGAAGAGGGCTCCACCCTCGGTCCAGAACGTGTTCACGGCGCCCACGCGTTCGGCGACGGGACTGCGCGATCCGCAGAGCGCCGCGAACGCCTCCTTGTGCGGCACGGTCACGTTGCCGGCGGCACCGGCGTCGCGCAGAAGGCCGGCGACGGTCGCGAGCCGTGCCGGCGTGACGTCGAGCGTCTCGTACGTCAAAGGGATTCCGGCGCTCAGCAGTGCGGCAGTCTGCAACGCCGGGGAGAGCGAGTGCGCGACGGGGTGGCCGAGCAACACGAGCCGCCCGGGAAGCTCCATTACAGCGCCCCGCTGTTTCCGGGGCGCTCGCTCGCGATGCGGTCGAACACGAGTCCGACGATCCGCTCGAGTTCATCCGTCGTGGAGCGATAGTCCTCGAGGCCGCCACCAAACGGATCGACGATCGCCCGGCCCTCGTCCGATCGCTCCGCGTAGTCGGCGACGAGGTGCGTCTTGCCGGCTCCGCCGAGCGCTTCGACGCGCTCGACGTGGTGCGGTCCCATCGCGAGGATGAGATCGGATTCGTCCACGATCTCGCGGTTCAGCTGGCGCGAGCGGTGTGCGTTGAGGTCGAGCCTGCGTTCGATGCCGACGAGGAGCGCGCCGTCCGATGCGGGCGCGCCATCCCATGCGCTGGTGCCGGCGCTCGACGGCTGGACGTCGTGCATTCCGCGCGCGCCGGCCTCGCGCACCGCGATCGCTTCCGCGAGGGCGCTGCGACAGGTGTTGCCGGTGCAGACGAAGAGCACGCGCACGTTAGTGGTCTCCGAGGAGGTCGGGCACGCTCTCGCGAAGCGCCGAGGCGGCGATGGCGCCGGGACGAATCACCCGCAGGCGCTTCGTCGTGCAATCCACGACGGTCGATGGTGCGGACGCCTCCAGCGTGCCACCGTCGAGCAGCCGGATCGTGCCGCTCGCGATCTCCGCGCTCCACGACGAGAGCACATCGCCCGCGCTCATCGCCGGCGGCAGGCCGGGCCGGTTCGCGCTCGTGGACGTCAGCGGATCGCCCATCGCGGAAATGAGCCGCTGCAAGCCGGGGTGCGAGGTCCAGCGCACCGCGATGCCTCCCTCGGGTCCCCGAAGCCGCGGCGAGACGCGCCGCTCGCCGCCGCTCAGCACGAGCGTGAGCGGGCCGGGCCAGAACCGCGCGGCGAGTTGAGAGGCGGCGCGCGACAGATGGAGTCCGAGACGCTCGATCATCTCGCTGCCGGAGATGAGCAGGAGGAACGGCTTTCCGGACGGCCTGTGCTTCATGGCGACGAGCCGGTCGACCGACGCGCTGTCGATGGCGCCGCCGAATCCGTACACGGTCTCCGTCGGATACGCGACGATTCCGCCTTCCGCGAGATGTGCGAGCGTTCCGGCGATCGACGCTTCGATCTCGGGTAGCGACCAGAACGGCACGCCGCGAGCGCCCGTTGTCATTCCGGGAGCGGGAAGAGCGCTTCGACGCGAGCGAAGTCGCCGTCCTCGGTGACCTTCAGCGCGCGTTCGCTGCCGCGGACGACCACGACCGGCAGCTGCAATCGTTCGCAGAGCGCGGCGTCGTCGGTGGCGGATACGCCCGCGGCGCGCGCCTCGCGATGTGCGCGCACGATCATGTCGCGCGGGAATCCCTGCGGCGTTTGCGCCCGCCAGAGGTCCGCGCGTTCGACCGTCCTCACGATCATCCCGGCGTCGTCGACCTGCTTCAGCGTGTCGACCACCGGCAGCGCGGCGATCGCGCCGTGACCCTTGCGGGCTTCGCTCACCACGCGATCGATCGTCCCCGGCGCAACGAGCGGGCGCGCCGCGTCGTGAATGAGCACGATGCGGCACTCGTCGGGCAGGTCCTCGAGCCCATTCTGCACGGACTCGCTGCGATCCTTTCCGCCCACGGAGATCAGCATGCGCTCCACGTCGCACTGGAAGATCCACGGCGGCGGATCGCCGGCGTACGAGGACGGCAGCACGCACACGACCATCGCGACGTCCGCGCGCTGCTGGAACGTCTGCAGCGAGTGCAGCAGCATCGGCTTCCCCGCCACCCAGCGCAACTGCTTCAGGCGGCCCTGATCGGTGCCGGTGGTGCGCGTACTCGCGCCGGCGGCTACGATGACGACTCCCACGTCGCGAAGGCTCATCGAAAGAGCCTCTTGAAGAGCTCCGTGAGCGAGGGCACACCCTCGACGCGTATGGCCTTCGGCGCGCGTTTCGGCACACTCCTCTCGCCGACGTATGCGACGGTCATTCCCATCTTCTCGGCTTCCGCGATGCGCCGCTCAATCTGGCTGACGGCGCGAATCTCGCCGCCGAGACCGACCTCGCCGACGAACACGGCATCCGCCGGCAGCGACTTGTCGTACACGCTCGAAGCGAGCGCCGCGGCCACGGCCAGGTCGCCCGCCGGCTCCTGCATGCGCACGCCGCCCACGACGTTGAGAAACACGTCGAGGTTCGCGAACGAAAGTCCCGCGCGTTTATCGAGCACCGCGAGCAGGAGCGCGAGCCGGCGCGCGTCGTATCCTCCCGCCACGCGCTGTGGCGTGCCGAAGCCCGCCTTCGCCGCGAGCGCCTGGACTTCGAGCAGCATCGGCCGCGTGCCCTCGAGGATCGCCGTGATCGCGCTCCCGGACGTGTGATGCCGTTCGCGATCGCCGAGGAAGAGCGCGGATGCATTCTCGACCGGAATGAGTCCCTGCTGCGTCATGCGGAACACGCCGATCTCATCGACGGAGCCGAAGCGGTTCTTCGTGGCGCGCAGCACGCGGTGATCGAGCGTGCCCTCGCCCTCGAAGTAGAGCACGGTGTCGACGATGTGCTCGAGCGTCTTCGGACCGGCGATGCCGCCGCCCTTCGTCACGTGGCCGACGACGAACACCGCGATGCCGCTTTCCTTTGCAAAGCGCATCAAGCGTGCAGCACACTCACGGACCTGCCCCACGTTTCCCGGCGCACCCTCGAGATCGCCGGTGAAGACGGTCTGGATGGAATCGACGATCATCACGGTGGGAGTCCGGTCCGCGGCGGTCGCGAGGATCGTCTCGAGCAGCGTCTCGCCGAGCAGCTCGACGTCGCCGGAACTCCCGCCGAGCCGGTCGGCGCGCAGCTTCACTTGCAGCGGAGACTCTTCGCCGGACACATACAGCGTGCGCACGCCGGCGGCCTGCAGCTGCGCGGCCACTTGCAGCAGGATCGTGGACTTGCCGATACCCGGCTCACCGCCGACCAAAACCATCGAGCCCGGAACGATGCCGCCGCCGAGCACGAAGTCGAATTCAGCGAGGCCGGTGCGCAGGCGATGATCCTCGGTGCCGATGACATCGCGAATGCGGGGAGTCGGAGACACCGCGCCGCCGCTGCCGAGCGCGGTGACGCCGGCCTTGCGGCGCGCGGACCCGCCCGCGAGGACGCGCGGCGCGGCGACTTCCTCGACGAGCGTGTTCCACTCGCCGCACGTGTCGCACTTGCCCGACCACCGGAGGTGTTCGGCGCCGCACTCGGTGCAGCGATAAACAGTCTTGGCCTTCGCGCCCATCCTATCCCTTACCCGGTTCGCCTAACCGGGCGTCCGCGCGGTCCAATTCTCGAAGCGCGTGAACTGCTTGCGGAAATTGAGTCGCACCATGCCGGTCGGCCCGTTGCGCTGTTTCTGCACGATGACCTCCGCGAGCCCTTCGATCGGCGTGCCGTCCGGCATCTTCGTGGCGTTGCCCGAGTCGTCGACCGGACGATCGTACATCTCCGGACGGTAGATGAACATGACGACATCGGCGTCCTGCTCGATGGCGCCCGACTCGCGGAGGTCGGAGAGCTGGGGGCGCTTGTTCTCGCCCGTGCGCTGTTCCGGCGCCCGTGACAGCTGCGAGAGCGCGACCACCGGAACATTCAGTTCCTTCGCGAGGATCTTCAGCGAGCGGGAGATCTGGCTGATCTCCTGCTGGCGGCTCTCCGAGTTCAACGGTCCCTGGATGAGCTGCAGGTAGTCGACGATCACCATCTTGATCCCCGCCTGCGACTTGAGCCGCCGCGCGCGCGACCGGATCTCGAGCAGCGTAAGGCCGGGCGTGTCGTCGATCCAGATGGGCGCCTGCCCGAGCAGGGCCGCCGCCTTGGCGAGATTGGAGTGATCCTGGCTGTTGAGCTTGCCGGACCGCAAACGCTGGGCATCGATGAATCCCTCGGAAGCGAGCATGCGCTGGATGAGAGATTCCTTACTCATTTCGAGCGAAAAAATCGCTATCGGAAAATTGCCCTCGACGGCGGCGTATTGCGCGATGTTCAGCACGAACGCGGTTTTTCCCATCGAAGGGCGCGCCGCGATGATGATCAGGTCCGAGGGCTGGAATCCGAGCGTGATCTTGTCGAGGTCGGTGAAGCCCGTGGCGACGCCCGTGAGCGGCCCGCCTTCGCGCAGCTGTTCGATGCGCTCCATCGCCGGCCAGAGCAGCTCCTTGATGCGCATGAAGCCGTCGGTGCCGCGCTGCTGGCTCACCTGGAAAATGCGATGCTCGGCCAGGTCGATGAGATCGGCCGCGTCCGCGCCGGATTCGTGCGCCTCGACGACGAGCCCCTGCGCCACCTCGATGAGCCGGCGACGCAGCGCTTTTTCCTTCACGATGCGCAGATGGTACTCGACGTTCGCTGCCGTCGGCACGACGTCGAGCAGCGTGCCGATGTAGTCCTTTCCTCCGGCCGCCGCGAGCCCGCCCTGCTTCTCGAGTTCGTTGGCGAGCGTCAGCGGGTCGAGGACCGCACCCTGCTGATGCAGCGACAGCATCGCGCGGAACATGCGGCGGTGCGCTTCGCGATAGAACATCGTCTCGTCGACGAGTTCCACCGCGCGCACGATCGCGTCGGCGTCGAGCAGCATCGCGCCCAGCACCGCCTGCTCCGCATCCTCCGACCAGGGAGGCTTGCGGTCGCGGAACGGATCACGCGCCGCTTGCGGCGCTATCGAAAACTCTGCGGGCGAGCTGGACATCTTCCCAAGTGGGGCGCTTCCACGATGGATTGCGGAGCAACGCGGCGGGGTGGTAGGTGACGATCAGCGGCACCCCGTAATAGCGGTGTACCTGTCCGCGCAATTTACCGATTGGTTGCGTGGTCTGCAGGAGAGTTTGCGACGCGAACGTGCCGAGGGCAAGGATCACTCTGGGCTGGAGCAGCTCCAGCTGGCGCAACAGGTACGGGCTGCAGGCCTTGATCTCGTCCGGCGCCGGATTCCTGTTGCCCGGCGGGCGGTGCTTGAGGACGTTGCAGATGAAGACGTCTTCCCGCGCGAGATTGATTGCGGCGAGGATCTTCGTCAGGAGCTGACCCGCCGCGCCGACGAACGGCCGGCCGGTTTCGTCCTCCGTCGCGCCCGGCGCTTCGCCGACGCAGACGAATCCCGCGTGCGGGTTTCCTTCGCCGGGCACCGGATTCTTCGCGCCCGCGTACAGCGCGCACGCCGTGCACGACGCGACGGCAGCCGCAACGGCGGCGATCGAATCGAGATTCGCGAGGGCGCCCGCACCGGGTTCCGTCGCGTGTCCGACGACGATGCCCGGCTTGAGGTCGCCGCTCGCGCTCTCGCTCGGTCCCGTCGGCTTCGGCATCTCGTACCGGCCGACCTTCTCGGGCGTCGCTTCGGCTACGGGCGGGTCGCCGGCCGGCTTCGCCGGCGTCGCCGCGTTGCCGGGCTGATCCACGCCCACCGAGCGAAGCGCCTCACGCCAGTCGCCGCTCACGGGGCCGCTCACGGGGCCGCTCACGCGCGCCTCGCGCGGCGAAGGCTTCGTCGGGATCGTGCCGCGCACGCCGAGCGCGCTCAGCGCGTCCTCGACCGAAAGGCCGTCGAGCACGAACTCGCTCTCGCCGAGTTCGCGCCGCTGCTCGAGATACTCGCGCAGCCGGTCCCTAGCGTCCATTCAGGATCTCTTCGACGCGGTCGAGCACGGCGTCGGCGACGTCCGGCTTGCTCAACAGCGGCAGCACCGCGGGTTCGGCGCTTGGCGAGAGGATCGTCACGCGGTTCGTGTCGACGCCGAAACCGGCGCCTTCCTCCCGCGCATCGTTCACGACGATCAGGTCGAGCGCCTTCGCCGCGAGTTTTTCGCGGGCGTGCCGCATCACGTCGTCGGTCTCGAGCGCGAAGCCGACGATCACAGCGCCCTTCTTCCTCGCGTCGCGCGTCGTCGCGAGGATGTCGCCGGTGTTTTCGAGCGCGATGGAATCGGGACGCTGCGCCTTCTTGATCTTTCCGGCGGCGGCGTGTGTTGGGCGAAAGTCGGCTGGCGCGGCCGCCATCACGAGCACGTCGGAACTCGCGAGCTCGGCGCGAACGGCGTCGTGCATTTCTTCGGTGCTCTCCACATGCACCACGCGGACGTCATGCGGCGGCGCGACGGCGAGTGGGCCTGCCACGAGCGTCACGTCGGCGCCGCGTCGCCACGCGGCGGCCGCGATCGCGACGCCCATCTTGCCGCTGCTGTAGTTCGAGAGGAAGCGAACGGGATCGAGCGCCTCTCGAGTGGGACCCGCCGTGACCAGCACGCGACGGCCCGCGAGCGCACCGCGCGCCTCGAGCATGCGGCCCACGTGCGCGAAGATTCTCTCCGGCTCCGGCATCCGGCCCGGGCCGGATCCCTCCTGGGGGGACGCGAGCGGGCCCAGCTCGGGGTCGAGCACCGTGTATCCGAGCGAGCGCAGGTGCGCGACGTTCTCCGCCGTCTGCCGGTGCGCCCACATGCGATCGTTCATGGCCGGAACGAGCAGCACGGGCGCGTCCGCGGCGAGAAGGCAGGCGCTGAGCAGGTCGTCCGCGCGGCCCGACGCGGCGCGCGAAAGAAAATCCGCCGTAGCCGGCGCGACGACGATCAGCGCGGCGGCGCGAGCAAGCGTGATGTGATCGAGCGCATGTCCCTCGGCGACGAGCTCCGTGTGCACCGGCCGTCCCGTGAGCGCTTCGAAGGTCACCGCGCCGATGAACTCACGGGCGGACCTCGTCAGCACCACATCCACTTCGGCGCCGGCCTGCGCGAGGAGCCGGGCGAGCCACGCCGTCTTGTAACTCGCGATTCCCCCAGTGACGCCGAGGAGAACGCGCCGGCCCTCGTACGGGCGCACGGCTGCTCGGTCCGCGGCCGTTGTCGTGGGGGTGCGGGTTACTCCGACCGGCGGCGCGGCACGACGCGATACTCGATGTTGCCGGCGGTGAGTTCCTCGAGCGAGCGCGTCGTGAGCTTCTTCTCACCGCTCTTGGAGCGGTCGCGGGGGAACTCGTTCAGCACACGGGCGTACTTCGCGGCGACGAGAATCGCGAGGTACTTGTTCGCCGCGTGGACCGTGACTTCGTTCGGAGTGAAAACGCGCATGGTTCAAGACCTCTGTAAGTTCGAAAATGCGAAACTACCGTCCGGGCTATTACTGCGGTCCGTCGCCTGTCGTCTGCCGTCTGATTTCAAAATCGAGCGTGCCGATCAGATCGGCAAGCTGCGAATCGAGCGCCCTGATCCGCTCCCGTTTCACTTCCTCGGCGTCGATGATCGACGACACCCGGGCCACCGTGGGCTCGAGATCGTCGTTCACCAGCACATAATGATAACGACTTACCACCTGTAATTCCTCATGGGCGCTCTTCAGGCGGGTCAGGAGGGTGGCCCCGTCCTCCGTATTCCGCTCCTGAAGCCGGGCCAAAAGCACCCCCACGGACGGCGGGAGCATGAACACCAGGACCGCCCCGGGCCACGCCCCGGCGAACTGGGCGGCCCCCTGAACGTCGATGTCCATTATTACGTGTTTCCCGCTCGCCAGCACCGCGCTCACCGCGGACTTCAGCGTTCCGTAGAACTTCCCGTGCACCAGGGCCCATTCGGCGAACTCGCCGCGTTCTCGATGCTCGATGAACTGCCCTTCGGTGAGGAAGTGATAATCCACTCCGTCCACCTCGCCCGCTCGCGGTGCGCGCGTGGTGCACGAGACCGAGTAGCCGAGGTCGCCGCGCCGCTGCATCAGCAGCTTCGTGACCGTCGTCTTGCCGCCGCCCGACGGCGCCGAGAGCACCAGCGGAAACGGGTTCATGGGGCAATCACTCGACGTTTTCCGCCTGTTCGCGGATCCGCTCGAGCTCTTCCTTCACGAGCAGCACGTCGCGCTGGATCTGCGTGTCGTTCGCCTTGCTGCCGGTCGTGTTGGCCTCGCGCAGCATTTCCTGGAGCAGGAAACCAAGCCGCTTGCCGACCGGGTCGCCGCCCTTCGGTGCGAGCACGTCCCTGAACGCGGCGACGTGCGCCCTGAAGCGGTCGATCTCCTCGCCCACGTCGAGCCGGTCCGCGAGAATCGCGATCTCCTGGGCGAGCCGCTGCTCGTCCACGGCCACGCCCTCGGCCAGTACCTTCACGTTTTCCCGAAGGCGATCCCGCTGCGCGATCACCCGCTCCGGCGCGCGCGCCGCAATGCGGCCCACTGCCTCCTCGATCACGGCCATGCGCTCGAGCAGCACGGCAGCCAGTCGCGCCCCCTCGGCTTCGCGCATCTTCGTGAGCTCGCGGGCCGCCGCCTCCACGACGGCAACCAACTCGTCCGCGGTCCCTTCGGCCGTCTCCTCGCCGGACATGCGAATCACGTCGGGCATGCGGAGGACCGTGGCGACGTCGATCTCACCGCCGAGGCCATGGCGGTCGCGCAGCGCGAGGAGTTCGGCGGCGTGCTGTGCGAACTTCGCCTCATCCACGACGGCGCCCTCGGTTGCCGGCCGCTCGATGTGCGCGGAAATCGTCACGTGCCCGCGCGCGATGTGCTTCCTCAAAGACTCGCGCACCTCGGCCTCCCAGCGCGCGAACGCGGATGGGAGCTTCACGCTCGGGTTGAAGAAGCGGTGGTTTACGGTCCGGACCTCGACGTTGACGCGCGATCCACCCACGTCGCCCTCGGCGGAGCCGAAACCCGTCATGCTGCGTATCATAGAGAGCTAGCTAACCTATTGTCTGATAATGGGTTTGTAAAGTTGCTCAGTTCCAGAACTGCCACCGCATGCCATACATGTTCACGAGCCGCGGCATCACGTAGCCCGGATACGTCGAGTATATCGCGCCAACCGGGTTCCGGTATTGCCAGAAGATGACGGCGGTGGAGATGCGGATTTCGAGCAACGTCGAGAAGATGCCGGCGCCCGGCGTGCTCAGACCGACCGGATTCGCGCCCAACGGCACATAGAGCGTCGAGAAGTAGTCGAACGTGCCCGATGCAAACAGGTGAAAGTTGTTGCGCGGAAACCGGCGCAGGAAACTCGACTCGAACCAGACGCGAGCGCGAGCCTGGGTCTGCGGCCGGTACGCATCGGCCACGCTCCACTTGATCGCATCGATGTCGAGGTTCACGCCGAGCACGAGCGGTCCGCGGAACGAGACGATCACGCCGTTCGCCGCCGGCGACACGATGGTGCGCAGTGCGGTGTCGATCTCGACCGGCGGTGCGACCAGGCTCGCGGCGCGCGTGACGCCGCCGCCGGTCAGCCAGCGATTTCGCCACTCCACGCCGATCTCGAGCCGCATGTTGGTTGTCGTCGCACCCGCGGTGCCGCTCTTGGGAGCCGACCGGCTGATCGCTCCGCCGACATTGAGCCACGAGAACGGAGCGAACCGTGCGAGGACGTCCGTTCGCGTCGTCGAGTCCACGGCGCGTTCCGCGAACGCCGAGACCGTCAGCAGGGTCGACTCGTACTCCGCGCGCGCACCGGGCGAGAGATTCATCTTGCCGTTGATCGAGCGGATGCGATTCGTGCTGCTGAGGCGGATGCCCCAGCGCGTGATCCCCGCCGCGAGCACGTACTCCGGCCGGGATGTCGTGGTGTCCGTCGAATCGCGCGACGCGGACCCCGCGAGGTTTGCCGCAAGACTGGAGCCCGTGTCCTTCTTCGCCTCGCTCAGCGTCGACGCGATGAGCTGCGCCCACGGGCCGTTCGCCTCGGGATCGCGCCACGCGATCCGGAGATAGGCGAGACCCTCGCTGCCGTTGTATGGCGGGATCGTCCGGAGTTGCGGCGACGTATTGATGAACCGGTCGCCGGCGTTGCGGTTGATGCCCTGATGTATCCAGGTGGCGTCCACGCTCCAGTCACCGCGCGCCCACCCGATGCGCGCCATGCCGCCGAGCGCGTCGCCGTCCATGCCGGCGACGGAGATGCTGCTCTGCTGCTGCCCGGCGAGCTGAATGACCGCGCCGTTGTCGAAACGCTTGCCGAAGAAGCCGCGGTAGAGGTTCAGGTTTTCCGTGCCGGTGACGACGTCGGTGCGCGTGTTCGCGGTCGTCCGGTCGACGCGCCAGAGGCGCAGGTGCACGCGCAGTTCGCCGGCGGCGCGCTCGGCCTTCACATCTTCGAGCGACCAGAGCGGGATCATCGCGAGATCGTGGATGCCGCCGTTGCGAGCGTTCAGGACATCGAGTTCGATGCCGTCGAGATAGAGGCGGACGCGACCGGGGTCGCCGTAGTACGCGGCGACCTGGGGTGCGAGGAGGAACCCCGTGGTCATCATCGTGACGCCGGGGACCGACGCGAGGAGGTCGCCGAGCGTCATCGCACCGGATGCGAACAGCTGGTCGCGGTCCCAATGCCACCTGCTGGCGCCGATATCCGTGGAGCGCGGCGTGTAGGGGCGGGCGATCGGCGTCTTGACCGTGTCGCGGGGCGGACGCACGATCGCGGCCTTCGTGGTGTCGCGTGCCGCCGGCTTGGTGGTGTCGGCGACGGCGCGCTTCGTGGTATCGGCGCGCGCGGTATCGGGGCGAGGCGGCGCACCCTGCGCGCCGAGGGCGGTCAGCGGCGCGCACGCAGCCAGTAGGAACACCAGCAGCGTGCGCGCGATCGCCGTCAGCGCACCCTCCCTCGCACGAACTCGACGAACGTGCGCACCGGCACGCCTGTCGGCCCTCGAGGAAGCGAGATCATGTCGGTCTCCGAATACGCCGTGCCGGCGATGTCGAGGTGCGCCCACTTGTAGTCCTGGGTGAACTCCGCGAGGAAGAGTGCCGCCGTGATCGTTCCCGCGCCGCGTCCGCCCACGTTCTTCATGTCCGCCACGTCGGACTTGATCTGGTCGCGATACTCGGGCCACATCGGCAGCTGCCAGCCCGGCTCGCCGCCGCGCTTGCCTGCCGCGAGAATTTCGTCGATCACGCCCTGATCATTACCCAGCACCCCCACCGCGATGTTCCCCAGCGCGACGACGACCGCGCCCGTGAGCGTCGCGGCATCGACCACCGCCTGCGGCTTGAAGCGTGCGGCGTACGCGAGCACGTCGGCGAGAACGAGACGGCCTTCCGCGTCGGTGTTGATGATCTCGATCGTCTTGCCGTTGCTCGCGCGCACGACGTCGCCGGGATTCATCGCCATAGCCGACGGCATGTTGGTGGTCGATCCCACGAGGCCGACGACGTTGATCTTCAGCTTCATCCGCGCGATCGCCTCCATCGCGCCGAGTACGCCCGCGGCGCCGCTCATGTCGAACTTCATCCACTCCATGCGATCCGCGGGCTTGATCGAGATGCCGCCGGAATCGAAGCAGAGTCCCTTCCCCACCAGCACGACCGGCGCGTCGTCCGCTCCCCCTCCGCGATACTCGAGCACGATGAACTTCGGTTTCTGCGGTGTGCCCTGCGCGACGGCGAGGAACGAGCCCATGCCCAGCTTCTCCATCTCCTTCCTGCCGAACACCGTCAGCTTCAGCTTGTGGCGCTTGGCGATGTCCCTCGCGGTGTCGGCGATGAAACTCGGTGTGCAGAGATTTCCGGGCATCATCGCGAGGGTGCGCGCGATGCGCTGTCCCTCGGCGACGGCAGCGCCGTTCGCGAGAGCCGTCTCCGCCCCGCCCTTCGACGAGTCGACGCACACGACCGCCGTGACCAGCGGCTTCGGCCGCTCACTCGCGGGCGGCTGGGTGCGCAGTTCGGTGTACTCCCACCCGCCGAGCGAAAGTCCTATCGCGGCGTTCTCGATGGCGGTGCCGTCGAGTCCCTCCGCCCAGAATCCCATCCGCTCGATTCCCATCGAGTTGCCCTTGCGCCCCGCGAGCGACGCGGCGCGCACGATGGCACCCGGCTCGGGCGAGGGCCCGAGTCCGACAAGCAGCACGCGCTGCGGACCGTTGCCGTGCGCGAACAGCAGCAGCGTTTCGTCGCGGTTCCCCTTGAAGTCCTTCTGCTTCACCGCGCGGGTGAGCGCGCCGCCAAGTGCCTTGTCGAGGGGCGCGAGCGTACGCGGCACCGTTTTGTCGGACGGGAGCGCGACGGCGAGGAGGGGCGTCGCGAGACGCGCGGGATCGCCGGCGTGCAGCGACAGGGCGAAGGGCATGATCAGCTCCGCATTCCGGTGATCACGGCATCGCCGAAGCCCGTGGTCGAGACTTCGGTGGATCCCGGCATCTGCCGGGCGAGATCGTACGTCACGGTGCCGGCGGCGATCGCCTTCTCGACGCCCTTCACGATGAGCGTCGCGGCTTCGTTCCAGCCCATGTGCTGGAACATCATGACCCCGGAGAGGATCACGCTCCCCGGATTGATCTTGTCGAGCCCCGCGTACTTCGGCGCGGTGCCGTGCGTCGCCTCGAACACGGCGGCCTCGTCGCCGACGTTGCCGCCCGGCGCGATGCCAAGCCCGCCCACCTGCGCCGCGGCCGCGTCGGAGAGGTAGTCGCCGTTCAGGTTGGGCGTCGCGATCACCTCGTAGTCCTCGGGACGCAGCAGGAGCTGCTGGAACATCGAGTCGGCGATGCGATCCTTGAGGATCACGGCGTCTGCGCGGGCGGTGCTCCCCGCCTTGTTCAGGTCGGCCTCGGTGACGACGAGATTCTTGAACTCGTCGCGCGCCACTTCATACCCCCAGTCGCGAAAACCGCCTTCCGTGAATTTCATGATGTTTCCCTTGTGCATCATCGTCACGGATTTCTTGTTGTTCTTCAGCGCGTACTCGAGCGCCATCTTCACGAGCCGCTTTGACCCGAAGGGCGACATCGGCTTGATGCCGATCGCCGAGCCCTTGCGAATCTTCTCCGAGAATTCCTTCTCGATGAACGAGCGGAGCTTTTCCGCTTCCGGCGAGCCGGCGCGGAATTCGATTCCCGAGTACACATCCTCGACGTTCTCGCGGAAGATCATGATGTTGAGCTTTTCCGGATGCTTCATCGGGGCGCCGACGCCCGTGAAGTAGCGCACGGGCCGGATGCAGGCGTAGAGATCGAGTTCCTGCCGCAGCGCGACGTTCAGCGACCGGAAGCCGCCGCCGATCGGCGTGGTGAGCGGTCCTTTGATCGCGACCTTGAACTCGCGCACGGCCTCGATCGACTCCGCGGGCAGCCACTCGCCCGTCGTCTTGAAGGCCTTCTCGCCCGCGAGGATTTCCATCCACGCGATCTTGCGCTTGGCGCCGTACGCGATCTGCACCGCGGCGTCGAATACGCGCACCGAGGCGCGCCAGATGTCGGGGCCCGTGCCGTCACCCTCGATGAACGGGATGACGGGATGGTCGGGAATGCTGAACTTTCCGCCCGAGGCCTCGATGCGATCGGCGCCCGCCGGAACCTTGGCATGCTTGTATTGAGTCACGGTGCTGCGTCCCTCTAGGTGTCGGTAAGATGGCGAAAACTAGGAGTGCTCCTCGGGCGGAGCAAGGAAAACATTTCGACGCTTTTCGGCCACTCGTGCTCAGCCGGTGGCGGTCTCCCGATACCACTGCTGTGCCGCTGCCACACCGCTGCCGAGCGTCACGGGAATTCCCGCGTCGTTCAACGCCATCTCGACGCCGGAGAGCGCGCCGAGCACCATGAGCTCGTTGATGTCGCCGACATGCCCGATGCGGAAGACTTTCCCGACGAGACGGCCCGTACCGCCGCCGAGCGACAGGTTGTAGCGGCGGAACGCGATGTCGATGACCTTCTTCGCGTCGAGGCCATCGGGCACCACGACGGCCGAGACCGTGTCCGAGTAGATCTTGGGGTCGAGGGCGCAGAGCTTGAGGCCCCACGCCGCGATCGCCCGTCGTACGCCTTCTCCGAGCCGATGATGCCGCGCCGCGACGTTGGCGAGTCCCTCTTCGAAGAGCAGGTCGAGTGCGGCGCGAAGGCCGAACAGGTGCGCGATCGGCGGCGTGTACGGGAAGTACCCTTCCGCATTGTGCTTGATCTGGTCGCGCAGGTCGAAGAAGGCGCGAGGACACTTGGCCTGGTCGAGAAGTCCGAGCGCCTTCTTGCTGACGCACAGGAACCCGATGCCGGGCGGCATCATGAATCCCTTCTGCGATCCGGCGATGGCGAAATCCACTTTCCAATCGTCGAACCGGAAGTCGAGCGAGGCGACGGAACTCACGCCGTCGACGTAGAAGAGTGCCGGATGGATCGCCGCATCGATCGCGCGGCGGACGGCGGCGATGTCGCTGGTCACGCCCGTCGCGGTCTCGTTGTGCACGACGAGGACGGCCTTGTACCCGTGCGCGGTGTCCGCGGCGAGCATCTCGCCAACTCGCGCGGCCGGCACGGCATCGCCCCACTCGACGTCGATCACGTCGACCTTGAGACCGAGACGCTGCGCGGTGTCGATGAACAGCGTGCTGAACTGCCCGTTCCGAACGGCGAGCACGCGGTTGCCCGGCGACAACGCATTGACGAGCGACGCTTCCCACATCGCGGAGCCGGACCCGGAGAAAATGAAGGCTTGGCCGTTCGCGCTGCCAAACACCTTGAGCAGGTCGGGAAAAATGGAGCGCGCCATCTCTGGAGCCGCCGATGATCGATGATCCTCCATCGGGCGATCCATCGCGCGCAGCACACGGTCGGGAACGTTGGTGGGTCCTGGAACGAAGAGAAAATGGCGGCCCGTCTTCATACGATGGCTTTCAATCGTGAGAGGTTTTCGACTGCTCGCTCGAGCGTTTCGTGCTTCTTGCAAAATGCAAACCGGATGTAGCGCTTCCCTTCCGCGGCGCCGGGCCTGTAGAAACTCGATCCCGGCACGGTCGCGACCTGGATCTCCTTCGTCATCCACTTCGCGAACGTCACGTCGTCACGATCGTCGAGGCCCGAGAAATCGGCCATGATGAAATAGGCGCCGTCCGGCGTCGCGAATTTGAAGCCGGCCTCGCGCAGTGCGCCGCTCAGGAACTCGCGCTTCGCCTTGTAATCGCCGGCGAGCTTCGCGTAGTACGAGTCATCGAACGAATATCCGATCGCGGCCGCATCCTGCAGCGGTGCCGGCGCGCCGACCGTCAGGAAATCGTGCACCTTGCGGATCGCGCTCGTGCGCTCGGCGTTCGCGATGGCATAGCCGATGCGCCATCCGGTGATGCTGAACGTCTTCGACAGGCTGGAGATCGTGACCGTGCGATCGCGCATGCCGCGGATGGTCGCGATCGGAATGTGTTCGCCCGAAAAGATGATGTACTCATACGGATCGTCGGTGAAGACCATGAGGTCGTGCTCGACGCAGACCCTCGCAATGGCTTCGATCTCGGCGCGCGAGAACACGTGCCCGGTCGGATTGTGCGGCGAGTTGAGGACGAGGGCGCGTGCGCGCGGCGTGATGGCGGCGCGGAGTGCCGCTTCGTCGAACTTCCATTCCGGCGGCGTGAGCGGGACGAACACCGGCTTCGCCCCGCAGAGGATCGCGTCGGGCCCGTAGTTCTCGTAGAACGGCTCGAAGATCAGCACTTCGTCGCCGGGATTGAGCAGCGCGAGGAACACCGACGCCGCGGCCTCGGTGGCGCCGCAGGTGACGGTGATCTCACGCTCCGGATCCACGGACATGCCGTATCGCCGGTCGTACTTGCCCGTGATCGCGTCGCGAAGCTTCTTGGAGCCCCACGTCGTGGCGTACTGGTTGATGTCGTTGTGAATGGCGGCGCAGGCCGCGTCCTTCATCACGGAGGGCATGGGAAAGTCCGGGAACCCCTGCGAGAGGTTCACCGCGCCATGCTCGTTGGCGACGCGGGTCATCTCGCGAATCACGGACTCGCTGAACGTCAGCGTGCGCAGGGCGTTGGGCATGGACGGAATCTAGACGGTCATCACTTGGAAGTGCGCTTCCGGGCGGTGATCAACACCGGGATATCGTCCGTGCGCGGGTTCACGAAATCGAGCCGGATGCGCCCGTCGGGCATTTCACTCACCGTGCCCGGCACGGAACTGTTGGCGAGCATCCATCCCGCGGGCAGGACCACCGCGTTCGCGGGCCGGCCGAAGCTGCGGTCCCACATCAGCTCGTTGCCTACGATCTTGTAGCGCACGGTATCCGTGTACGTCTCGAACATCCGGATGCGGACGGACTCGCCGGTCTTCACCTGCGGAAAACGGAAGACGACGATCTCCGATTGCGGCGTCACGTTCACGACGCCCAGCTTCGCCCTGGTGATCGCGTCGCCCTGCAGCACTTCCCACTTGAGTTCCTCGCCCGTGTCGAGGTTGCGCGCCGAAGGCTTCGATACGGTGCTGCCCGCGCGCACTTCATTGATGTACGTGCCCGTGCCGGGGCGCGACTCCGTATAGTCGTGATAGAGATCGAACGCGTGCGTTTCGGGTTGCTGCAGGAAATAGACGATCTTCCTGTTCTGGTGCGCGCGCTCGTCGAGCCGCGCGGCGACGCCCGGAACGGCGGTTTTCGTCGCGCCAAGCCCCACCGCCGGACGCGCGCGCAGCGTGAGCGGCGCCTCGGCCGGCGTGCCGTTCCAGAAGCTGATGGCGACGCGGCCGTCGTCCTGCTGGATGACCTGTGACGGGTAGTTGCACGAGATCATCTCGTACCCGGGCGGCAGCACGACGGTGTTTCGCTTGATCCCGAGGGAACGCGTGAACACGATCACGTCGCCCTGCGCGAAATAACTCGCCGCATCTTCGTACGTCTTGAGGATCAGCACGCGCGCTTCGCCGCCATCCGCCGGCACGGGATGCGAGAGCTTCACCCGGATGTACGTCTGCGTGGAGTCCGTTCCCCGAACGCCGCCGGCCGTGGCGACCGCCTGACTGACGACGTCGAACACGAGCGGCTTTCCCGTGGCACGATCGCTCACGCTCTCGTCGGTCGCGACACTCCCCTTCCGGATCGGATTGAAGTAGTACATCGCGCCGGGAGTGGTCGCGGTGACCTCATAGATGATCCGGAATTTGGCCGACCCCGGGGCGAGCAATTCATACCTGGTGTAGGCGTCGCCCTCGGTTTGCCGGGACGGACCGCTCTGAGTCTGGCTCTGGGCGCGGGCGAACGCGGGAACGAGCAACGACACGCCAAGGGCGCACGTAACAATGCGGTTCATGGGCGGACGATCCGAAAGAGGGGATGAATGCTTCTGAAAGTTACGCCCGGCCCAGTTCTCTCGCACCCTGCTCCGGGAATAGATTGGTGAGGAGTGAGGAGTGTGCCATCGGGAGTCACCTCGCCAGGAGAAGCACGGTATGGCCCGCAATCGTTCGAAGCCCCGCCTGTATCCCCGCCTGACCACGCCGCTCGTGCGCGACAACGGTGTGCTCCGCCCCGCCACATGGGACGAAGCACTCGACCGCGCCGCGGATGGATTCCGGCGGAACATCGAAGCGCGCGGCCCGAACGCGCTCGGAATCTTCAGCTGCTCGAAGTCCACGAACGAAGTGAACTTCCTCGCGCAGAAGCTTTCCCGGGTCGCGTTCGGGACGCACAACATCGACAGCTGCAACCGAACGTGACACGCGCCTAGCGTCGTCGGTCTGGCGACGGTCTTCGGTGCGGGCGGCGGGACCAGTTCCTACCGCGAAGTGGAGGAGACGGACGTCGTCTTCCTCTGGGGCTCGAACGCGCGTGCGGCCCATCCGATCTGGTTCCATCACCTGCTGAAGGGGATCCACAACGGGGCCAAGCTCTACGTGATGGATCCGCGCCGCACCGAGTCGGCGCAGTGGGCCGACGTGTGGCTCGGGCTGAACGTCGGATCCGACATCGCGCTCAGCAACACGATGGCGCGCGAGATCATCCACGCGGGGCTCGTGCACCAGGAGTTCGTCTCGAACGCGACGTCCGGCTACGAGGCGTACAAGGCATCGGTCGAGTCCTACACACTTGAAAAGGGCGCGCTCCTCACCGGCGTGCCGGCCGACGTCATTCGCGACGCGGCGCACACGTTCGCGAAGGCCGACCGGGCGATGATCTGCTGGACGCTCGGCATCACGCAACATCACGACGCCGCCGACAACGTGCTCGCGCTGATCAACCTGTGCCTGCTCACCGGCCACGTGGGCCGCTGGGGCTGCGGGTGCAATCCGCTGCGCGGACAGAACAACGTGCAGGGCGGCGGCGACATGGGCGCGATCCCGAACAAGTATCCGGGCTTCCAGGAGATCACGGATCCGTCGATTCAAGCGCGCTTCGAGAAGCACTGGACCGTGAAGCTGCAGCCGGAAGCGGGACGGAACCTCACGCAGATGCTCCACGCGATGGCGAGCGGCGAAATGACGTCGCTGTACGTGATCGGTGAGAACCCGGTGCAGTCGGATGCGGACGGCCACCACGTCGAGCAGGCGCTCAAGGGACTCGATCATCTCGTCGTCCAGGAAATCGTGATGACGAAGACGGCCGAACTCGCGCACGTGGTGCTCCCGGCCGCCGCCACGTGGTGCGAGGGCGAGGGCACGGTGACCAACAGCGAGCGCCGCGTGCAGCGCTGCCGCAAGGCGAGCGAGCCGCCCGATGGCGCGAAGGACGAACTCTGGATCATCGCACAGATCGCGAAGCGGCTCGGACACGACTGGGGGACGCCGACCGCCGAAGAAGTCTGGAACGAGTTTCGTGAGGTCGCGCCGGAATTCGCGGGCGGAATGTCCTATGAGCGGCTCGACGCGCTCAACGGCATCCAGTGGCCGTGCCCCGACGAGTCGCATCCCGGCACGACGTTCCTGCACGAGCGCCTGTGGGAGAAGGGCGAGAAGCGCGGGCCTGCGGCGCCGTTCACGGTCGTGCGTCACGAGGGACCGGTGGAGATGCCCGACGCGGAGTTTCCGCTGCTGCTCACAACGGGACGCCGCCTCGAGTCGTATAACACCGGAGTGCAGACGGCGGGCTACGACTCGCCGCTGCACTGGGGCGAAATGCTCGACATCTCGCCAGAGGATGCCGCACGCCTTGGCATCTCGGACAACGAAGAAGCGCGCATCACCTCGCGTCGCGGATCGGTCGTGGCGCCGGCGCACATCGACCGGTCGCTGCGGGCCGGGATGGTATTCATGACGTTTCACTTCCCCGAAAACGTGGCCACGAACCTTCTCACCCTCGACGTGTCGGATCCGAAATCCGGGACCGCGGAATTCAAGGCGTGCGCGGTGCGCGTCGAACCGTCTCGCGCGTTGGCGGGTTCGGCCCACACCTGATGGATATCCGCCTCCTCGACGCCGAGCCGACGGCCGAAGAACGATCCGCGGTCGATGACGTGCTGGGCGCTCCCGGTTCGTCGTGGGACGGCGGCGATCGGGGGAGCGCTCGCGACTCGCACACGGCGGAGTTCGGCGGCCGCGCCACGCGCGAGCGGCGTCACCTGCTGCTCCCCGCGTTCCAGGCGCTGCAGGCCCGGGTCGGATTCATCACGGAGGGAGGACTCGATTACGTCTGCGCCCGGCTCGGCGTGCCGCCGGCCGAGGCGTGGGGCGTCGCGACGTTCTACGCGATGCTCGCGACGTCGCCGCGGCCGCGGCGAATGGTGCATGTCTGCGACGACATTGCCTGCCGCGCGAAGGGCGCCGCCGGCCTGTGCGCGAGTCTCGAGCGCGAGGCGGGGGCCCCGATCTCGCATGAACCCGCCGGCCATCACGTCGCGCTCGACCGCGAGAAGGCCGCCTGGATGCATTCGCCCTGCCTCGGGTTGTGCGACGTCGCGCCTGCCGCTCTCGTGGTCGAGGCGGGAGCGAAAACGGTGGAGCGCTCGATCGGCCATGCGACGAAAGACGGCGTGCTGTCGCTGCTGGGCGGCAAGGCGCCGGGTCCCGACGGCGCGAGCACGCCGCACATCGGCCGGAGCCCGCTGATCGTCGGCGGCGGGCTGTTGGAGCGAGTCGGCAAGGTCGATCCGGCGAGCCTGGCAGCGTACCGCGCCGCCGGTGGATACGCGGCGCTCGCGAAGGCCGTCGATATGGGTGCCGAGGGTGTGATTCGCGAAGTCACCGCGTCGAACCTCGTCGGCCGCGGAGGCGCGGCGTTCCCCACGGGACGCAAGTGGGAAGCGGTGCGCACGCAGCCCGCGCAGCCGCATTACCTCGTCTGCAA
Organism: Gemmatimonadaceae bacterium; assembly: GCA_017881585.1. Taxonomy (GTDB): domain Bacteria; phylum Gemmatimonadota; class Gemmatimonadetes; order Gemmatimonadales; family Gemmatimonadaceae; genus Fen-1231. The sequence goes on from JADGQS010000020.1 coordinate 30,854, forward strand.
CGCCGACGAATCCGAGCCGGGCACGTTCAAGGACCGCGTGCTGCTCACCGAAGATCCGTTCGCGATCGTCGAGGCGATGACGATCGGCGCATTTGCGACGGGAGCCGAAAAGGGATTTCTGTACATCCGTGCGGATTATCCGCTCGCGTACGAGCGAATGCAGGGCGCGATCGTGCAGGCTCGGGCGGCGGGATTGCTCGGCGAGAACATTCTCGGCCGCGGCCTGCGGTTCGACATCGAGATCCGTCGCGGTGCGGGCGCGTACATCTGCGGGGAAGAGACCGCGCTGTTCGAGTCGATCGAGGGCAAGCGCGGAGAGCCGCGCAACAAGCCGCCCTTCCCCGTTTCGTACGGATTGTTCGGCAAGCCGACGACGATGAACAATGTCGAGACGTTCGCGAACATTCCCGCCATCGTCCTCGACGGCGGCGCGGCGTTCGCCAAGGTGGGAACGGCACAGTCCACGGGCACGCGCTTGTTCTGCCTCAGCGGCACGGTACGGAAGCCCGGCGTGTACGAAGTGCCGTTCGGCACGAAGCTCTCCGCGCTGATCGGCATGGCCGGCGGCGTTCCCGAGGGACGCACCCTGAAGGCGGTGCTTCTGGGTGGTGCCGCCGGCGGTTTCGTCCGCGCCGACGAGCTCGACATCACGCTCACTCACGAGGACACGCGAGCGACCGGCACCACGCTGGGCTCCGGCGTCGTGATGCTGTTCGACGAAACGGCGGACCTGCGCGACGCGGTGCTGCGCATCGCGGCGTTCTTCCGCGACGAGTCGTGCGGACAGTGCGTGCCCTGCCGCGTCGGGACCGTGCGGCAGGAAGAAGCGCTGCACCGCATCGCCAGCGGAAAGATGCGCGGCGGAGTGAAGGGTGAACTCGCGCTGCTCGACGAACTCGGCGATGCGATGAAGGACGGATCGATCTGCGGACTCGGACAGACGGCGTACTCGGCGGTCGAGTCCGCCATCAAGCGACTTGGCCTCTACTCCGACGCGGGGAGCGCGACCGCATGACGACGCCCTTCGTGCAGATTCGCCGGCCCGACCGCGAGCCGAAGAAGATGGTTGAGCTGCAAGTCGATGGAATTGCGGTCAGTGTTCCGGAAGGTACGACGATTCTTGGCGCCGCCCGCACCATCGGCATCGACATTCCCACGCTCTGCTATCTCGAGACGCTGCGGCCGGTGAATGTCTGCCGCGTCTGCATGGTGGAGGTCGAAGGTTCGCGCGTGCTCGTGCCGAGCTGTTCGCGCGCGGCCGAGCCTGGAATGATCGTCCGCACCGGCAACGATCGGGTGAAACACACGCGGAAGATGGTGCTCGAGCTGCTCGCCTCGTCGGTGGATCTCTCCACGACGCCGGGGATGGCCGCGCTGCTCGATGAGTACGAATGCGATCCGGAACGATACGGGCCGCCCGCGCCGCCGGCTGCCGCCGGTGTACGCGATGCCGCCGTGTGTGGCCATCACACGCCGCCGAACCCCGATTTCGCGGCGACGCTCGCGCAGCCGCCGATCGTCGACAACGACCTCTACGTGCGCGACTACGCCAAGTGCGTGCTCTGTTACAAGTGCGTGGAAGCGTGCGGCGTCGATCACCAGAACACGTTCGCGATCGCGGTGGCGGGACGCGGCTTCGATGCGCGCATCTCCACCGAACTCGCCGTGACGCTGCCCGACTCGGCGTGCGTGTATTGCGGCAACTGCATCGCGGTGTGCCCCACCGGCGCGCTGATGGCCAAGCGCGAGTTCGACATGCGCGGCGACGGCAGCTGGCACGAGGAGAAGCAGACGAGCGCCGACACGATCTGCCCCTACTGCGGCGTCGGATGCACGCTCACGCTTCACGTGCAGGATAACGAGATCGTGAAAGCCACGTCGCCCCTCGACAACGGCATCACGATGGGAAACCTCTGTATCAAGGGCCGGTTCGGCTGGCGATTCGTGCAAAGGAAGCCGGAAGCCGGAAGCCAGGAAGCCGGAACCGGGGCGCTATGACCGTGGACGTTCCGGCGCGCGAGCATGAGTTCGTGCGGCTCACCGGTGCTATGCGCGCTGACGAATGCGCGCCGGTCGCCGAGGAAGTGCCCGTCGCGTTTGTTTATTCCGGGCGGCCGCACGTGGTGATGATGTGTTCGCCGGACGATCTGGAAGATCTCGCGTACGGGTTTTCGCTCACAGAAGGAATCGTCGAGCGCGCGTCAGAGATCGAGCGCGTCGAACTTTCGCGTCACGCGCGCGGTGCGGAGCTCGCGATCACGATTCCGCCGGAGGCAGCGGCGCGCCTCTCGCAGCGAACGCGCGCGCTCGCAGGGCGCACGGGCTGTGGCCTGTGCGGCGTCGAGGCGATCGATGACGCCGTGCGGGCGGTGCGCCGGGTAGAATCTCCGCTGACCCTTTCAACGGACGCGCTCTGGCGCGCCGGCGAGTCGCTCGACGCGCACCAGCCGCTCAACCGCCAGACGCACGCGGTGCATGCGGCGGCCTGGGCAACACCCGACGGCGCGCTCGTCGTCGTTCGCGAGGACGTAGGCCGGCACAACGCGCTCGATAAAGTTCTCGGTGCGCTCGCGCGTGCGGGCACCGATGCATCAACGGGGTTTCTGGTCGTCACCAGCCGCGCGAGCTTCGAACTGGTGCAAAAGGCTTCCGCGGCCGGAGTCGCCATTCTTGCCGCTGTTTCACGTCCCACCGGACTCGCGGTGCGCATCGCCGATGCGTCCGGCATCACCCTGGTCGGCCTGCTCCGCGGCCAAACCGCAAACATCTACTCGCATCCAGAGCGCATCACGTGATTCCTTCCGATATCGAAATCGCACAGTCCGCCCGCCCGCGTCCCATCACCGACGTCGCGGCCGACCTGGGGCTCGGTCCCGACGAGCTCGATCTCTACGGCAAGTACAAGGCGAAGATTCCGCTCGAAATTTCAGAGCGTCCCGTGCGGGGACGATTGGTGCTCGTCACCGCCATCAGTCCCACGCCGGCCGGCGAGGGCAAGAGCACGGTGAGCGTCGGGCTCACGCAGGCGATGCGCCGCCTCGGATCGAACGCCGTGCTCTGCATGCGCGAGCCGAGTCTCGGTCCGGTGTTCGGCGTGAAGGGCGGCGCGGCCGGCGGCGGATATTCGCAGGTGATTCCGATGGAGGACATCAACCTCCACTTCACCGGCGACTTCCACGCGATCTCGAGCGCGCACGCGCTGCTCGCGGCGATGCTCGACAACTCTCTACAGCAGGGAAACCCGACCGGGCTCGATTCGCGGCGCATCACCTGGCCGCGCACGATCGACATGAACGATCGCGCACTGCGCCATGCGGTGATCGGGCTCGGCGGCGCCGCAGACGGCGTCGTGCGCGAAGAGCACTGGGTCATCATTCCGGCGAGCGAGATCATGGCGATCGTCGCGCTCGCGACGAGCCGCGCGGACCTCGAGGAGCGCCTCGGCCGCATCATCGTCGGATCCACGGCCGGCAAGAACAAGGCGCCGGTGCGCGCGCGCGATCTCAAGGCGTCGGGCGCGATGGCGATGCTGCTGAAGGATGCCATCCGCCCGAACCTCGTGCAGACGCTCGAAGGAGGTCCCGCGTTCGTGCACGCCGGCCCGTTCGGCAACATCGCGCACGGCTGCAACAGCATCCTCGCGACGCGCTCCGCGCTCGCGCTCGCCGACGTGGTGGTG
>JADGQS010000084.1 GCA_017881585.1 Gemmatimonadaceae bacterium
GATGAGGCTCGTGAACGGGCTGACGCTCGCGATCGAGCCGATGGTGAACGTGGGGAGCGCCGCGACACGCACGCTGGGAGACAAGTGGACGGTGATCACCGTCGACGGATCGCGCTCGGCGCACTTCGAGCACACGGTGGCCGTCACCACCGAGGGGCCGCGGGTTCTTACTCGGTAGGATTTTTGCGCGGGCTGTGTTTCGCCGAGATCTGCTCGCGGGGCGCGGCGCCGAGACATTCGCCTGCGCCGCCTAGTCCTCGCTGCGCTGCGGGCGGCGGCTTCGGCGAACGTCTCACCGCCGTCCCCATCAGGTCCTTGGCGCTATGCCGCGCCGGCACGGGTTCGCGGCCGGCGCAACTCGCGCATGAGGTCGCGGTCATCGACGAGACGCTCGAGTTCAGCTCTGGTCACGTCGAGATCCTTCTCGAGCAGGAGTACCCGGCGCTGCAAGAGTTCTGGTGGTTCGGGATCCGTGGCCGCCGGCGGGCGCTTCCAGGTTCGGCCAACAACGACGCCGAGGACAACACCGCAAGCCAGGACAAGCGCACCGTAGAACTCCAAGAGTCCATGCGGAAGAGTCACGAGGTCCATTTACCACCACCGGTAAGAGCGACGCGTGTCAACATAACTGCTGTTTGGACCGTCGCGTTAATCCGCGTGTTGCGGCCGAATGATTACGGTTGCCGCACTGCGGTGATGTTCCGCGCGCCTCGCCATCCCAGCTTCTCGCTGACTCGTCGTGCGCGCATCGCGGTGCGTGTATGGCAGCACGTTCGCGTGCTGCCCGGCCCGGCTGGCGGAAATGGTAGACGCGCGCACCCGCGAAGTGCGTGGCCGGAAGGCCGTGCGGGTTCAATTCCCGCGCCGGGTACCGGACAAGTCATCGGAGCATTGACCGGCTTCCCGCGACCCGGTATTGTTACCGTACTTCGCGGGTGCCTGCGGCGGAGGGTCTGAGCAAGTTCGCTCGGCCCTCCGCTCTGCATTTCTGCCCGGTAGTTCGGCGACGCCCCCGCGCACAGATCTCAGACGCAGCCGCTCGCGCTAAACGATCCCGAACGCGCGCACGGGAAACGTGCCGAACCCCTTCACCTTCACCGGCACCGCAAAGAACTTCGAGCCGCGCTCGGGGAGTTCGCGGAGTCCGCACATGTGCTCGACGATCGGGATCTCGCGGCCGAGCAGTTCCGTATGCACCGGGCGCTCGCCGGTATCGGTGCAATCGATGTTGTGCGAGTCGATCCCCACGAGCACCGCGCCGGAATCGGCGAGCCACCGCGCGAGATCGCCGGTGAGATACGGATGGTTCTCGAAGTATTGATCGGTGCGCCAGTGGCGGTCCCAGCCGGTCTGCACGAGGACGGCCTTGCCGCGCACGTCGGCGGCGCTGAACGGAAGCGAGTCTATTGCCCGCTCGCGCGTCGACGGCGCGATCCGCGCGACGAGGCAGTCGAGATCCGCGAGCGACGTGAGCGGGAGGCCGGCGAGGTCGGTGCCGTCGGCGTAACGATGGAAGGGGCTGTCGAGGTAGGTGCCGGTGTTCGCGACCATCTCGATCTTGCCGATCTGGAACTCGGTGCCGGGCGCGTACCGTTTCCTCGATTCTTCGCGGCTCAGGTAGTCGCAAATGAGCGGGGCGGGGAGTCCCTTGTACGTCACCATGCCATGCTCGACGGTGTGGCTGACGTCGATCAGGCGGCGCACGGCTCCGGTCACGCGCCGATCGCGCGCTCGACCGCCGATTGCGCGTCGATCGCGGCTGAGGCGCACTCGTGCACGAGCGCGGCGGCCTCGTCGGCGAGCTCTCTCCCAGCATGAGGGTCGCTCATCGATGAGACATTGATGCGGACGTTGTACGCCGCGCCCTTGCACGCGGCCTCTGCGAGGAGTGCGGCGACGCCGGCGTCACTGACGGCGTTCGTATTCCCGTTTTGTGCGCACGAAGCCGCAAGCTTCGCGACGGCGACGCACGCACGCGCTGTTTCCAGCGGCACTGCCGCCGCCTTCATGAGCGCGGCCTGGATTGCGGCGTCGCGCGCGGCGACCTGAACCGGAGTTTCCTTCTGTAGCTTGTACGCGGCGCTCACGAGCGCGTACGAATCGGAGTCCTCCTTCACCAGTGCGGCGAGACGCGCGCCCAGCGTGACGGCTCTTGCCGCGAGCTCCTTCATTTCCCCCTCGACGGCGACGTATTTCTTCCGCCCGATCGTGAGCCCCGCGACCATCTCCGCGAGCGCAGCACCAAGCGCGCCGACGTGCGCGACGACCGAACCGCCGCCCGGCATCGGCGCGCTCGACGCGACGGCCTCCACGAAGCCGCTGAGCGTTTCGCCGCCGGTCATCGCCTCGCGCACCTTGTGCTCCAGCACTCGCTCGCTGGAGAAACCCCTCAATTGGATATGGTGCACAGCGGTTTCGAACAGCGCGTGAGCGGGGACGAGTCCCACGATCTCGCTCCAGGTCGGGCTCACGCCGCGCTTCTCGGCCTCGAGCTTCACCGCGTCGTACGCTCGCCAGATCGGCGTAGTGTCGGTGTCGGTGAGATTCATCGAGACCTGCGCCTGGCCGTCCACCTCGAGACCGAGTCCTTTCACACTCGGCAGTCCGCCGCCCGACGCACGAACGACCTTCGCGACTTCTTTCGCGACGGCGAGGTTCGACGCGGGCCCGAGGTAGACGTTGTATGCGACGAGGAACGGCCGCGCGCCGATCACCGTGGCGCCCGCGGTCGGATGGATCTTGTTGGGCCCGAAGTCCGGCACGCGATCCGGATTCGTGCCGATCTCGTCGCGGGCCTTCTCGAATTCCCCGCGACGGATGTCCGCGAGGTTCGCTCGATCGGGGCGCGTGGCGGCGCGTTCATAGAGAAAAACCGGGATTCCAAGTTCGGTGCCGACCCGTTTGCCGAGTTCACGCGCAAGCGCGACGCAGTCCTCCATCGTCGCACCCTCGAGCGGGATGAACGGACAGACATCGGTCGCGCCGATGCGCGGATGTTCGCCGGTGTGCGCGGTGAGATCGATCAGCTCACGCGCCTTCGCGATGCCGTTGAACGCCGCACGCACGGCCTGCTCGGCCGGCGCGGCGAAAGTGACGACCGTGCGGTTGTGCGACGGATCGGACGACACGTCGAGCATCGCGACGCCGGGAACGGAGGCGATGGCGTCGCGGATCGCGGCGATGATTTCCGGGTGGCGGCCCTCGGAAAAATTCGGAACGCACTCGATCAGTTTCATGCGCTGAAATCTAGAGCCTGGGTCGGCCGCCCGGGAGGAATCGCGCGGGAGGCGCGAGCCCCGCACGGATTAGTTACTTCGAGCGATGTTCGCGTTGGAGCCGCGCCGCTACTCATTCGACATCTGCCGCGCCTCCGGATAGGACGTCCGCGGTCGCAGGCACAAGACGCGAGCTTCATCCACCGCAACGAGGGCCTCATGACAATGCACAACGCATCACCCAACGACCGGAATCCAGCGGCCCGCCGCGGCCGCCGCAGCCTGACCACGAAGCCATCCGCATACGTTCGGTCGACCGGAATCGCGGGACTGCTGGCTGCCACCGTTCTCTTCGCCGCCTGCGGCAGCACGGCGACCATGCCGGCCGGAAACGGGACGATGGCAATGCAACTGACGGATGCGCCGTTCGCGACGGATTCCGTGAAGAGTGTCGACGTGTTCGTGGTGCGAGTGGACGCGCGCAATTCCGACGCCGATTCCACGGCGGCCGCGAAGGGCGCCCCGGATGACAGCGCGAGCAGCGACGGCTGGGTCACGATCGCGAGGCCCAACGAGAGCGTCAACCTCCTCGCATATCAGGGCGGTGTCGTGCTCGCGATCGGCCAGACTGCCGTGCCGGTCGGGACCTACCTCGGATTCCGTCTCGTCATCGACGCGACGAGATCGAGCCTGACCCTGAAGAACGGAACGGTGCTCAGCGCCACCAGCACCCCGAACATCACGTTCCCGAGCGCCGCGCGGAGCGGAATCAAGATCGTGCTCGCGCAGCCCGTGACCATCTCCGCCAACGCAACGACGACCGTCCTGGTGGACTTCATGCTGCTCAACAGCTTCGTGATGCGCGGCAACTCCATTTCGCAGAACGGACTCCTGTTCACGCCTGTCGTACACGCGTCGGTGCGGTAGCAGGCGTAGAGACGGTACCCGCTGTCGAGACCGGGTCGTCGTAGGCTCGACAGCGGGTGCCGTTCCTAGCCGTGGCTCAAGGTTCCCAGGAGCCACGCGTGCATCTTCGCGCTGCCGGCAACGACGCTCGTCCGCGCAACCGGACACTCCGCTCCCTCGAACGAGGTGACCACGCCGCCGGCCTCACGCACCAGCAGCATGCCGGCCGCGATGTCCCAGGGCGAGAGCTGCATTTCCCAGAATCCTTCGAAGCGGCCGCAGGCCACGCTCGCCAGGTCGAGTGCGGCGGCGCCCGCACGCCGGACGCCGGCGGCGCCGGCCATTACGCGGGCGAGCTGGGCGACATACGGCGCGATCTCCTCGTGGCGCACGAACGGGAAGCCGGTGCCGAAGAGCGCCCGTTGCGGATTGTCGATCGTAGAGACGCGAATCGGCGCGCCGTTGAGATGCGCGCCGCCGCCGGCGGTCGCGGTGAAACATTCGTACGCCGGCACATCGAGCACCACTCCCGCCGAAAGTACGCCGTCGACGAGCACGCCGATCGACACCGCGTACTCCGGATACCCGTGCAGAAAGTTCGTCGTGCCGTCGAGCGGATCGATCACGAACACGACGCCGGTTCGCAGGGCTTCAGCGGAGATCGTGGACGCGGTCTCCTCCGCGAGGATCGCCGCGTGCGGGATGTGGCGCTTCACCACCTCGAGAATGCGCATCTCGGCGGTCAGATCCACCTCGCTCACGAAATCGGTCGCGCCCTTCTCCTGCCACACGATATCGCGAACGCGAGGAGTGGCGTCGCGAATGACCGCGGCGGCCGCCTGCGCCGCTTCGAGCGCGACGGTGAGCAAACTCGCGGGCGAAATCGGCATGTCAGATGCAAGTCGTGGTTGTTCCGGCACTCGGCACTCCGTACTTTTCGTTGATGGCACGCATCTTCAGCGGCATTCAGCCTTCGGGCGAGCTGCACATAGGAAACTATCTCGGGGCGGTGAAGAACTGGGTGCAATTGCAGCACCAGTTCGAGTCGTACTTCTGCGTGGTGAACTACCACGCCATCACCGCCGCCTACGAGCCGGCGGAACTGGAGCGGCGCACCCACGAGATGACGGTGGGCCTCCTCGCCGCTGGGATAGACCCGGCGAAGGCGACGCTCTTCCTGCAGTCGCAGGTACCCGAACATACCGAACTCGCCTGGATCTTCAACACGATCACGCCGCTCGGTGAGCTCGAACGTCAGGTGGCGTTCAAGGAAAAGGCGGCGAAGCAGGAGCAGGTGATGGCGGGGCTCCTCAACTATCCCGTCCTGCAGGCGGCGGACATCCTGCTCTACCTCGCGGACCTCGTGCCCGTCGGTGAAGACCAGGTTCAGCACCTCGAGCTTTCGCGCGTCATCGCACGAAACTGGAACTCGCGCTTCTCGCCCGAGCCGCCGTACTTCCCGGAGCCGCAGCCGCGCCTCACGCACACGCGCCGCATCGTCGGACTCGACGGGCAGTCGAAGATGTCGAAGTCGCTCGGCAACACGATCGGCATCCTCGAGGAACCCGATGCGATCTGGGAGAAGCTGCGACCGGCCGTGACGGATCCCGCGCGCCAGCGGAAGACGGACAGAGGCGAGCCCATGAAATGCCCGGTGATCTATCCACTGCATCAGGCATTCTCGCCCGAGGCAACGGTGCACGAAGTGGAGACGAACTGCCGCGAGGCAAAGTGGGGATGCATCGACTGCAAGAAGTCGCTCCTCACGAACATCGTGAACGAACTCACGCCGATCCGTGAGAGGGCGAGGGACTTGCAGTCGAATCCCGCGCGGGTGACGGAAACGCTCGAGGCCGGTGCCGCCAAGGCGCGCGTCGTGGCCAGGAAGACGATCCGGCACGTGAAGGAGAAAATGGGTCTCCCACTCGCCAGCAACGGAGGCTAGCGTGGTTCTCGACGTCCCGAAGTTGTCATCGATGTCGGACATGGTCACGGTGCTCCGCCTCGATCTTGCGGTCAAGCTGATTCTGGCTGTGCTCATGGGAGGCGCGATCGGCCTCGAACGGCAACTGGCCGGCAAGGCGTCCGGACTCCGTACGAACATCATGATCTGCCTGGGCTCGGCCCTGATCATGGACCTTTCGATGAATCTCGGGACGAGCTTCGGGGGGGACGTTCGCATCGGAGATCCCGGACGCATCGCGGCACAGGTGGTGACCGGCATCGGATTCATCGGCGCCGGCACCATCATGCAATCGCGGGGCGCCATCACCGGACTGACCTCGGCGGCGACCATCTGGATGGTGGCCGCCATCGGGCTCACGGTCGGCGCGGGCTTCTACGTCGAGGCGCTTGGTGCGACGGCGCTCGTGATGCTCGTGCTCGCGGGACTCGGCAGGCTCGAGTACAAGCTGCTGCGGGTGCGGCGCACGCACAACTGCACGATTCGAACGAAACCCGGCACGTCGCTCGACTGGCTGAAAACCGCCCTCTTCTCCGATGGACTTCGCGTGGTGAAGGCGGAACTGTTCGACCACGGCGACGATCGCGTGTTCGAGCTCGTGCTGACGGGGCCGGCGCGACAGTTCGATATCGCGCGAATAGAACTGCTCGATCGCGCGGAAGTGCTGAACGTGATGCTCGATTGAGCTGACGTTGAGCATCCGCAAGCTCGTCGTCGACCTTCGTTCGCGCACGCCGGCATTCCGTCTCCCGGACGACGTCGCCGCCCTGCTCGTCAGCGCGACGCCGGCCGGCTGGACGACGCAGGTCGTGCAGGCCGACACCGAATCCGCCGGCGACGGCTCGCTGCAGCCGAGCGACGAATCGCTCCGCGCCATGGCCGACGCCGAGGTGTATCTCGGGTTCGGCATGCCGCGCCCGCTCTGGAGCGCGGCAACGAGACTTCGGTGGATTCACTCGGCGTCGGCGGGCGTGGCCTCGCTGCTCTTTCCGGAGATGCTGGCGGGTGACGTCGCCCTGACGAACTCGGCGGGCATCTATGGTGAGCCTATCGCCGAGCACGTGTTGGCCGGCGTGCTGTTCTTCCTGCGTTCGTTCGACGTGGCGGGCACGCTGCAGCGCCGGGTCGAGTGGAATTCCATGGTGTTCGGGACCGACGTTGCGCCGATCCGCGAGGTGAGCGAGTGTCGCGTGCTCGTGGTCGGCACGGGCGGAATCGGCACCGCAGTGGCGCGCAAATTCTCGGCGCTCGGTGCGACCGTCACGGGCGTCCGCCGCAATCCGGCAATGGGGGCTCCGCCGGGCTTTCACCGCGTCGTCGGCCCGTCATCCCTCGACGCCGAGCTGCCCGCCGCCGACGTGCTCGTCCTGGCGGCCCCGCTCACGTCCGAGACGCGCGCGCTGCTCACCGCCGAACGTCTCGCCCTGCTTCCGCCGGGCGCGATCGTCGGCAACATCGGGCGGGGCGCGCTGATCGACGAGCCGGCGCTCGCCGCAGCCCTCCAGAGCGGCCGGCTGCGCGGTGCGGTTTTGGACGTTTTCTCACGCGAACCGCTGGCGTCCGATAGTCCGTTGTGGCACCTTCCTCAGGTGCTGCACACGCCACATGTGGCGGGGGTTTCGCCGCGCCTTTTCTGGGGCCGGCTGAGCGCGCTTTTCCTGGATAATTGGACGCGGTACCGCGCGGGAGACCCGCTGCGCAATCTCGTAGACAAGCACGCCGGATACTGATATGGAAAAGATCATCAAGGCAGCGGTTGACCGTGGCGCGAGCGACCTGCACATCAAGGCGGGCGACGTGTTTCGCGCGCGCATCGACGGCAAGCTCGTGCCGCTCACGAAGCAGGCGCTGACCCCTGAACAAACGCGTTCGATCGCGATGAAGTTCATCCCGAACGACGAGGACCGGGCGCGCATCGACAAGATCCAGGATTACGACTGCTCCTGGGGCGCGCAGGGCATCGGCCGCTTCCGCGTGAACATCCTGCGCCAGCGCTCGAGCTTCATGATCGTGATGCGCGTGATTCCATTCGAGGTGCCGACTTTCGAGAAGCTCACGCTGCCTCCGGTTCTGAAGACCATCGCGGACGCCGAGCGTGGCATGATCCTCGTGACCGGCGTGACCGGTTCGGGCAAGTCGAGCACCATGGCCGCGATGATCAACCACATCAATGCCACCAAGCACAAGCACGTGGTGACGCTCGAGAATCCCCTCGAGTTCCTGCACCGCGACATCCAGTGCTCGATCACACAGCGCGAGATCGGCGTCGACACCGAGAGCTTCCGCATGGGACTTCGCGCGGCGCTCCGCCAGGATCCCGACGTGATCCTCATCGGCGAGATGCGCGATGCGGAGACGATCGACACGGCCATGAAGGCGGCGGAGACCGGACACCTGCTGATCTCGACCGTCCACACGGCCGACGCGCAGAGCACCGTGATGCGCGTCCTCGCGATGTTCCCGCCCGAGGAGCAGGACGTCGTGCGTGTCCGCCTCGCCGAGTCGCTCCATGCCGTGGTCTCGCAGCGACTGCTGCCGAAGAAGGACGGGCACGGCCGTGCGGTGGCGTGCGAAGTCATGATCGTGACGCCGACGATCAAGGAACTGATGCTCGACCGTGACCGCGTCTCGGAGATTCGCGATTACATTGCCGAAGGACGCGAACAGTACGGCATGCAGACGTTCGACCAGCACCTCGCCGATCTGGTGCAGAGCGGCGAAGTGGAGTTCGAGGTCGCGCTCGCCGCCGCGACGAGGCCGAACGACTTCGAGCTCAAGATGCGGACGTTCCGCCGCCGCTCGACGACCAGTCGCAAGGCCGTCGCCGATCCCATTGCGGAACCGATGACGGGAGCGATTTCTCTTGGCGTGTCGAGTTCCGCGGTGACGGGCGCGCAGCCGGTCGTGCCGCCGGCGTCCGCGAAAACACCGGAGTCCACGCAGACGATTAAGGGACTATCCACTGGTTTCGATTTCTAACGGAAAGTGAAGATGAGTTTGCGACTCGATGGTGTGTTCGGTCCCGTGGTCTCGACCTTCAAGCGTGATTCGGGGGACATCGACTGCACGGCGTTCACCGAAAACGTGAAGTCGCACATCGCCGCCGGCCTGCTTGGCGTGGTGGTGTGCGGATCGACCGGTGAGGCGGCGCTGCTCAGCGAAGAGGAGCGGCTCGAACTACTCGAGGCCGCGCGTCGCACGGTCCCGTCCGACCGGATGGTTCTGATGGGCACGGGCGGCGAGTCCACCCGGCTCACGGTCCGGCGCTGCCACGAGGCGCAAACGGTGGGCGCGGATGCCGTGCTGGTCGTCGCACCGCACTATTACTCCAACGCGATGACGGTCGATGCGCTTCGCGCGCACTATCGGCGCGTGGCGGACGAGAGCCCGCTGCCCGTGCTGCTGTACAACATTCCGAAGTACATGCATTTCAAGCTCGCGCCGGAGCTCGTGGCGGAACTCGCGCAACATCCGAACATCGTCGGCATCAAAGACAGTTCCGGCGACTTGGACCTGCTGAAGTCGTACCTGCAGGCGCAAAGCGAATCGTTCTCGGTGATCACGGGAAACGGCGGGCAGTTGCATCCGGCGCTGATGGCCGGCGCGCGCGGCGGCATTCTCGCGGTGGCGCTGTTCGCCGCGGAGCGCTCGGTGGCGATCTTCCGCGCGCATGCAAAGGGTGATCACGCGACCGCCGATCGCCTTCAGGCGGAGATGAAGCCGCTCGCGGCGACGATCGTCGGCGAACTCGGCGTTCCGGGTGTGAAGGCTGCGATGGACGCCGTCGGACTTCATGGTGGGCCGGTGCGCGGGCCGCTGCTCGATCTCGATGCGGCTGGACGCGCTCGCGTGTCCGCGCTGATGAGCGGGCTCAGCGCCGCCGCGGCGTAGCGCCGCGATGTTCGACTCCAAGACCCACACGATCGTCGTCGTCGGTGCCCAGTGGGGAGATGAAGGGAAAGGCAAGCTCGTAGACGTCCTCGCCGAACGCGCCGACTGGGTGGTGCGCTACCAGGGCGGCGCGAACGCCGGCCACACGGTGCACATCGGCGACCGCTCGACGGTGCTCCACCAGATTCCGAGCGGCATCCTGCATCCGGGCGTGCGCTGCGCGATCGGCAACGGCGTCGTGCTCGATCCGGAGACGCTGTTCACGGAAGTGGACGAGCTCGTGCGCGACGGCGTGGACGTCGAGGGACGTCTCTACGTGAGCGATCGCGCGCATCTCGTGCTCGCGTACCACAAGCTGGTGGACAAGGAAAGCGCCGCGAGCAAGGCGATCGGGACGACCGGCCGCGGGATCGGTCCCGCGTACGAGGACAAGGTCGCCAGGCGCGGCGTGCGCGTGCTGGACCTGCGTCATCCGAAGCGGCTGCGCGCGCTGGTGGAGCGCGGCACCGAGCACGCGAACCAGCTTCTGGCGGGCTTCGGCTCGCCGAGGCGCGCGGACGTTGAAGTCACGCTCGGCGTGCTCGAGGCGCTGGCGCCGCGCCTGCTGGCGATCGCCGACGACGTCGGGCTCGCCGTCCACCGGGCCATCAAGAGCGGCGCGTCGGTGCTGCTCGAGGGCGCCCAGGGCTCGCTGCTCGACGTGGATCACGGCACGTATCCGTTCGTGACGTCGAGCAGCACCACTGCCGGCGGCGCGGCCATCGGCGTCGGGATCGGGCCCCGCACGATCGACGAGGCGATCGGCGTGGTGAAGGCGTACACGACGCGCGTCGGCGCCGGCCCGCTGCCGACGGAATTCGACGAGGCGATGGGCGAACACGTGCGCAAGCTCGGCAACGAGTTCGGCGCGACCACCGGCCGTCCGCGCCGCTGCGGCTGGTTCGACGCCGTGGTGGTCCGCTA
>JADGQS010000233.1 GCA_017881585.1 Gemmatimonadaceae bacterium
AACCCGAGAGTGCTTATCGATGGCCAGCTCGCGTCGCTCTGGGCCTACTTCACCCTGGTGCGCGGGGGAATGACCACGATCAACCACTGCGGCATCGACGAGTTCCTCCTGAGCAAGGGTCCCGACGGCTGGAAGGTGTTCTTCATCTCGGACACGCACCGCACCGAGGGGTGCACGCCGATCGCGGGCACGAGTGCCGCAGCGGCAGCCGCCGCGATGGCCGACCCGAAGGATGTCGCGTCGCAGGACGCGATCCTCGCGGCGCTCTACGACGTGATCTCGGGACCGGCCGGCAAGATGCGCGACTGGAAAAGGTTCCGGTCGCTGTTCACGGCGGGCGCGCGGCTCATCCCGACCGGGGTGGGTCCGGACGGAAAGGCGCGCATCCGCACGATGAGTCCCGACGAGTACGCGACGGCCACCGGCTCACGGCTCGAGCAGACGGGGTTCTTCGAGAAGGAGATCTCGAGAACCGCAGAGACCTACGGCAACGTCACGCAGGCCTTCAGCACGTACGAGTCGCGGCACGCGGCGGCCGACGAGAAGCCGTTCGCCCGCGGGATCAACAGCATCCAGCTGTTCAATGATGGCGCGCGCTGGTGGGTGGTGACGATCTACTGGGACAGCGAGCGCGAGGGGAACCAGATCCCGGCGAGGTTCCTGAAGAAACCCTGAGACCGAAGATGGAAGATGGAAGATGGAAGATGGACGATGGCAGATGGACGTCTGCCGTCCGCCGTCTGCCATCTGCCGTCTGTCTTTCAAGAGCGGGCGACCGGACTCGAACCGGCGACGTCCAGCTTGGGAAGCTGGCATTCTACCAACTGAATTACGCCCGCAACTCCTCAAAGTTACCCGCCGTCCCTGCTTCAGGACAAGACGCTGGGCTATCTGTGCGCCACGAACTTCGGCGGGTCCATCATCATCCACGAGTTCGGGTCGAGCAGGACATCCTTGGGCGCCCTGTCCGCGGCAATCTCGAATCGCTGCTTCGCCTGGTTCAACTCGATCTTCTCCATCCGGACCGCCGGCGGACCTTGCGCGCCTCCACGACCCGCGCCTCCCGCGCGGCCCGCGCCGCCGGCTGGAGCGGGAGGAGCAGGCTGAGCGGCCGCGGACGTATCCGGCACGATCGCGATCTCGAGCGGCAGGCGGAACAGCTTGCCATTCTGTGTCTGTGCAAGCTCGATGACGATCTTCTTCGCGGCGGCATCGTACGACCAGCCGCCCGCGAGCGCGGGCGTCGTGGTCCCATGCAGCCACTGGTCGAAGAACCACTTCAGATCCTGGCCGGAAGTCTCCTCGAACGCGCGGCGCAGGTCGTCACTCGACGCGTTGCCGTTCTGATGTCTCCGATAGTACTCGCGGATCGCCGTCCAGAAGTTCTCCGTCCCGACCTGGCCACGCAGCATCTGGAGCACGGAGCCGCCCTTCTGGTACACGAGCTGCGGGATCACGCCGGCGAGGTCGTCGATGTTCTCGTGCACGAGGGGCATGTGGCTCTGCTCCTCGGCTGCGCGCGCCCGCTGGAACATCGCCTTCACGCCGACGATGAACTCGTCGTGCCCGACATAATGCTCGTCGTAGAGCAGCGTGAAGTACGTGGCGAACCCCTCGCTCAGCCACGCGTCGTCCCAGTCGCTCTCGGTGACGGCATCGCCGAACCATTGATGGGCGATCTCGTGCGCGATCACGCCGCCCGCGCCTCCAGCGCCCGCGCCGCCGATCGCCGCGGCCGCCGCGCCTCCCCGCCCGCCCGCGCGCCCGCCCGCTCCCGCTGCGCGGCCGCCGGCGCCGCCGGCGCCGCCGGCGCCGCCTGCGCGCGCTGCGGCAGGCGCGGGCGCGAGGTTCCACGTGCCGCCGTCGCCGTAGAACACCTCGCTCGCGTGCTCCGTGGCTCCGCGGTCGAATGGCGCGGACACGCTGGCCATCTTCTCGTAGCTGTACGGCCCGATATTCTCGCTGTAGAACTCGATCGATCGCCGCGCGGTCGGCTCGAAGCGCGCGATGCCCGCGTCGAGGTCCTGGTGCGAGACCCAGGTCTGCAGCTCGATGCCCTTCACCATCCCGCCGTGGTGCACGGCGAACTCCTCCACGCCGAGCGCGTTGAGCCACGAGGCGATCGGCACGGACTGCTTCCAGTGCGTAAGCTTGCGGCCGTCGCCGAGCACGGTCTCCTCCTGCAGCAACCCGTTCGCGACGACCGAATACTTCTGCGGCGCGGTGATCACGAACTCGCTCGTCGCTTTCGCGGAGGGATGGTCGATCATCGGGAGCCATTCGCGCGCCTTGTCCGGCCAGTTCCACGAGAAGAAGCAGCGCTCGCCGTACTTGTTCACTCCTGTGCGCAGGCCGTTTGCCGGAACGCCGTGATAGCGGACGGTGAAGCGGCGCCATTCGCCCGAGTGCGAGGGCGCGCCGAGCCTGATGGTGAGCCGGTTCTTCTCGTGCGTGTAACCGGCCGCCTTGCCGTCGCTCGTCACGCCCGTGACGGTCATCCCCTTCCCGTTCGCCGCGGAGGCGAGATCGAGGAAGAACAAGGTGAGCCCGTCCTTCATGAAGTGGATCGTCACCGTCGCCTCGCCCGCGATCTCGTCGGTCGAGTCGCTCAATGTGAGGGCGAAGACGTAGTGCTGCACCTTCACGCCGGGCTGGCGCGGATACGTGTCCCTCGCGCCGAGAGGCGCGACGGCGAGCACGAGCCCGAGGATGATCGAAGACAGGCGGCGCATGGCGTTCTCCTGGGCTATCGCTTGGCGAACTTCGCTTCCATCAGCATCCACACGTTCGGATCGAGCGCGACGTCGCGCGGCGCGCGGTCGGCCGGGATCTCGAAGCGCTGCGACA
>JADGQS010000234.1 GCA_017881585.1 Gemmatimonadaceae bacterium
CGACGGCCAACCGGAAAGTGCTCGATGGCCTCGTTGGCGCCGAGACCGGAGTGACAGAAGATGCAGGTGGAGTACAACTCCGCCCTTAGAGCGCGAGCCCCGCCGCCTCGGCAAACTCTTTCATCAACTGCGCCTGTTTCTCGTTGAGCTTCTCGGGCACCGTCACCGAGAGCTCCACGATCAGGTCGCCGCGCTTGCCTTCCTTGGCGATCCCCTGGCCGCGCACGCGAAAGCGTTTCCCGCCCGGCGTGCCCGCGGGAATCTTGATCGAGACCGTCTTCTCGTCGAGCGTCTCGACGCTCACCTTGGACCCGAGCGTCGCCTGCGCGATGTTCACCGGCGCGTGCACCACAAGATCGAGTCCCTCGCGCGACCAGTGCTCGTCGTTCTTCACCTGGAACGTGATCATGATGTCACCGGGCGGCCCACCATGCAGTCCGCGCCCGCCCTGCCCCTTCAGCCGGATCTTCGACCCCGTGTCCACGCCAGGCGGCACCGAGATGTTCACCTTCTTGCGGCTGCGCTGTTCACCCGATCCGCCGCACGTCGGGCATTTTGTCGACGGCACCGTTCCCTTTCCGAGGCACATCGGGCACGGACGGTTCACGGCGAATCCGCCCTGACCGAACGAGATCGTCCCGCGGCCGCCGCACTCGGGGCAGCTCTGGATCTTCGCGCCCGGCGCTGCGCCGCTGCCCTTGCACGTCACACACTCCTCGTTCAGCTCGAGCTCGATCGGCACCTTGCCGCCGAGCGCCGCCGTGCGAAACGGGATGTCGAGTGTGGTGTCGACGCTCTGACCCTGCTCGGGTCCGCTCGGCCGCTGGGCGCGTCCGGCACCGCCGCCGAACATGGAGCTGAACAGGTCGCCGAGCCCGCCGAGGCCGCCCACGTCGAATTCGTCGAACGTGCCGCCGCTCGACCCGCCGGCAGGGCCTCTCGAACGGGCGCCGCCCGGGCGAGCGCCGCTGCCGCCGCCGCGCGAGGATCGCGGGGAATAACCGTCAAACGCGCCGAGGCGGCGCATCTCATCGTACTGATGACGCTTCTTTGCGTCGCTCAGCACCTGGTACGCTTCCGAGATTTCCTTGAAGCGCTCCGCGGACTTCGCCTCGCCCTTGTTCGAGTCCGGGTGATGCTGCTTCGCGAGACGACGATACTGCTTCTTGATCTCGTCGGCGGTGGCCTTTTCGGACACGCCGAGGACGTTGTAGAAGTCTTTCTGAGCCATCGGCAGGGTTAACCTTCGCTCCCGTCAAAAGACTTCCACTGCTTCACCACCACTCGCGCGGGACGCAGCAACAGTCCGTTGAACACGTAGCCCACCTGAAAAACCTGCGCGACGAGATGATCCTCGTCCGGGCTCTCGGCTGGCGCGGTGGTGACCGCCTCCTGCACCGCGGGATCGAACGGCTGCCCTACCGGGTTCACGATCTCGAGACCGTGGCCCGCAAGCGACTTGAGCAGCTTCTTCTCGACCATTTCGACGCCCTGCTGCAGGGTGAGCGCGTCAGTGGTCTCCGGATCGACGTGCGCGAACCGTCCCAGGTCGTCGAGCGCTTCGAGGATGCCGCGGATCAGCAGCGACATGCCCTTCAGTTCCGCTTCCTGACGCTCGCGCACCATGCGCTTGCGGTAATTGTCGTAGTCGGCGGCCTGGCGGAGCACTTTGTCCTTCTGCTCGGCAAGCAGGCCCGTGGCGATGCCAAGCTGTGCCTCGAGTGCCACCAGCCGGGAATCCGCTGAGGGAATGACGCCGTCCTCCGCCTGAAAGAGCGCGTCGTCGAACGGGTTCGAGCCCGGAGGCATGGTGTCGTCGTTCATTGCATGTAAACTACGCAGGGGACCCTTATGACGTTTCGCTCAGGGCGCGCCGCAACATATTGAGGGCTGCCTGAGCGCTCCGGCGGCGAATCTCGTCCCGGTCGCCGATCATCTGCACTTTGGTCGAGCGGATCGCGCCACCCGCCGAAACCGCGATGCAGACGGTACCCACGGGCTTTTCCGGCGTACCGCCCGCGGGCCCGGCGATCCCCGTAATTCCGACACCCACCTCCGCGCCAAACCGCGCGCAGACACCGGCAGCCATTTCGCGCGCCGTCTCCTCGCTTACGGCCCCATGCACGCGAAGGGTGCCGGCAGCAACGCCGAGATGCGATTCCTTCACTTCGTCGGCGTACGCGATCACGCCGCCGAGCATCACGTCGCTCGAGCCGGCGATGGCGGTAATGCGCGCACCCAGCATGCCTCCGGTGCAGCTCTCGGCAACGGCGATCTTCATCCCGCGGCTCCGCAGCAGGTCGAGCACGACGGCGGCAAGATCGGTCTTGTCTTCGCCGTACACATACGCGCCGAGCACCGCGCGAAGTTCGGCGGCGCCGGCGTCGAGCGCGCGCGCGGCCTCGAGGGCGCTCCGGTCGCGCGAGGTGAGCCGCAGGTCCGTTCCCTCCACCGAGGGGAGATACGCGAGCGGCAGCCCTTTCGGCCCCTTCGCGAGCGTCCCGAGAAGGTCCGCGAGCGCCGACTCGCCGATGCCGATCGTTCGCAGCGTGCGCGACACGATGACGTTCGGCGTTCCGGCCGTCAGCGCACGAAGGCGCGGCAGGAGCTCGTCGGCGAGCATTCCGCGCATCTCGCGCGGCACGCCGGGGAGCATCGCCACCCAGCGCGGCGTGGGTGAGCGCTCGTCCTCGAGCCAGATTCCCGGCGCGGAGCCGTGCCTGTTCTTCAGGATCACCGCGCCCTCGGGAATCATCGCCTGCTGCTTGTTGGACTCGGGAATTCCGCCGGGCCAGCGATACGATTTCCAGCGGATCTTCAG
>JADGQS010000235.1 GCA_017881585.1 Gemmatimonadaceae bacterium
GGCGGAAGTTTGGCGAGCTTCGTGTACGACGCGAGAAAACGCGTGAGTCCTTCCGAGCGGTTCGCGATCACGCCGAGTCCGCGCTGAAGATCCTCGCGCAGCTCACCCTCCGGCGGCGAGCGCTGCAGCAGTGTGTTCAGGCGCTCGGCGAGCGAGTTGATCGGCGTCAGCGAGTTGTTGATCTCGTGTCCGAGCACGCGAATGAGGCGCTGCCACGCGAGGCGCTCCTCCTCACGCAGCGCGCGGCTTACGTCGGCGAGTACGACGAACTGGTGCGGACGCCCGCCCTGCCTGAACAGGCCGCGACGCATTTCGTAACGACCGCGCCGGTCGCCGGTGCCGAGCTCCATCACGCGCGGGGCATCGCCCTCGAGACAGCCGGCGAGCCCGAGCTCGTCTGCACGACGACCGAGCAGGCGCTCCGACGGCTGGGCGAGCAGGCGTTCGCCGCCCGCGTTCACGAGGCGCAGCGCGCCGGCGTCGTCGAACGCGAGCACCGCCACGTCGATCTCCGCCATCACGCGCTGCAGGAGCGCCGTGGCCTCCAGCGCGCCTAGCCGCCGCTCCTTCAGTTCCGTCATCAGCGTGTTCATCTCGAGCATCGCGAGTCCGAGCGCGTCATCCGCGTTTGCGTGGCGAGCCTGGAGCGAATAGTCCTGTTCACGGATGGCGGCGATCATGTTCGAGAGCGTCTGCAGCGGCCGGATCACCCGCTCGCGCAGCGATGCGACGCCGCCGAGAACCACGAGCGAGATCACGACGGTCAGCGTCCATTGCGTGCGTGGCGGCAGGGTGCCGGTCCAGAGCAGCACGAACGCGAGGACCAGCGCCGGCAGCACCATGACGAGGGCGATGATCGTTACCTGGCGTTCGTGCGACGACGACATCGGCGCGGGCTAGAGGCCGTGCCGCTGCAGGCGCCGGTACAGCGCGCTGCGCGACAGGCCCAGCGCCTGGGCCGCGAGACTCACGTTGCCCTCGTGGCGCGCGAGCGCCTTGGTGATGAGCGCACGTTCGACCTCTTCCAGACTCATTTCGTCGAGCTTCGGCGCCGCGTCGGTCGCCGCGCGGAAATTCAGGTCCGCCGCGGTGACCGCATCACCCTCGGCGAGCAGCGTCGCACGTTCGATCGCGTGCGCGAGCTCGCGCACGTTGCCGGGCCAGGAATACTCGAGGAGCGCGCGCATGCCGTCGGGTGAAAACCCCGTAACCGGGCGGCGATAGCGCGCTGCGAACTGCTTGAGGAAATGACCGGCGAGCGGCGGGATGTCGTCGCGCCGCTCGCGCAACGGCGGCAGGTGGATCTCCACGGTGTTCAGGCGGAAGAAGAGATCCTCGCGGAACCTCCCCGCGGCGACCTCCGCGCGCACGTCGGCGTTGGTCGCCGCGAGAATGCGCACGTCCACGCGGCGCGAGCGCGAGGAACCCACGCGTTCGAACTCGCCTTCCTGCAGCACGCGAAGGAGCTTCGCCTGCTGTGCCATCGAGAGGTTCGCGATCTCGTCGAGGAAGAGCGTGCCGCCGTCCGCGAGTTCGAAGCGTCCGACGCGATCCGTCTTCGCGTCGGTGAACGCACCCTTGGTGTGGCCGAAGAGCTCGCTTTCGAATACGCCTTCGGAAAGTCCGCCGAGGTTCACGGTGACCATCGCGCGCGCGGCGCGCGGCGAGGCGGCATGCAGCCACGCGGCCACGACTTCCTTTCCGGTGCCGTGCTCGCCCGTGATCAGCGCGTTCGCGTCGGACGGTCCGATGCGTTCCATGAGGCGCAGGATGGGCTGCATCACCGCCGATTCGGCGATGAGCTGCGGCGCGCCGTCGCGGCGGAGGGCGAGGTTCTCGCTCTCGAGCCGCTGGCTGCGGCGCAGGGCGCGACCGAGTTCCACTTGGGTGCGCAGCACGTGGAGCAGACGCGTATTGTTGAACGGCTTCTCGATGTAATCACGCGCGCCGCGGTGCAGCGCCTCGACCGCGCCCTCGATGCTGCCCCACGCGGTCATCACGACGACGGGGAGCGTGGCGTCGAGTTGCTGGAGCCGCGTGAGGAGGTCGAGCCCCTCGGTGCCGCCCGTGGTATCGCGCGTGTAGTTCATGTCCATCAGCAGCGCGTCGAAATCGCGCGCACCGACGGCGGCGGCCACGCCCGAGGGCGAGGTGACGACTTCGACGTCGTATCCCTCGCTCTTGAGCAGCAGGCGAAGGGCCTCGAGCACGTCGCGATCGTCGTCCGCCACGAGAAGGCGGGATTTGGGCGGGGCGGTACTCATTGAATGAAGGTTACGGCGCCGGCCGCCCTCCTGCTATCAGACGAGCCAGCCGTCCTTCAGGTTGATGACCCGGTTTCCGTACGCCGCATTGGCTTCGGAGTGCGTCACCTGGATGATGGTCGTGCCGGCCGCGTTGAGCCGCGTGAAGAGCTCCATGATCTCCTTTCCCTGCGCCGAGTGGAGGTTGCCCGTGGGTTCGTCGGCGAGGAGGAGCGACGGCTTGTGGATGACCGAGCGCGCGACGGCCACCAGCTGCTGCTGTCCGCCGGAGAGCTGGCTGGGATACAGGTCCTTCTTCGCGACCATGCCGAAGCGGTCGAGCGTATCCGCGACGATCGACTGGCGCTCCGATTTCTTGATGTCGCGGTAGGAGAGCGGAATGTCGAGGTTTTCCGCGACCGTGAGGTCGTCGAGCAGGTGGTACTGCTGGAACACGAAGCCGACGTACTGCTTGTGCAGCGCGACGCGCTTCCGGGTCTCGAGCTTGTGGACGAGGTGCTCGTGCAGCTGGTACTCGCCGGTCCACGATCCGTCGAGCATGCCGAGCAC
>JADGQS010000085.1 GCA_017881585.1 Gemmatimonadaceae bacterium
CGCTATCGCCGCCTGCATCTGCCGACCGGGAGCGTCGGCCGGCCCAGCAACTGCGACGAGACCGTGGGCCGGTTCTGCTACTGGTACAACGAGCGGGTGGTGATGCCGGCGGAGCCGAAGATCATCGCCGACGCGCGCGATCGGTTCCTCGCCACGCTCGACTCGCTCGAGAAGGTCTCGCCCGGCGACCGCTGGATCACGGGCCAGCGCGTGCGCTATCTCGACGAGGCGGGACGCCATCAGGACGCGCTCGACGCCGCCCGCGCCTGCAAAGTTGGCGGGTGGTGGTGCGACATTCTCGCCGGTTTCGCTCTGCACGAACTCGGCGACTACGTCCAGTCCGGGCGCGTCTACGACGAGGCGATCGGCAAGATGCTCGCGCGCGACCAGTGCGCATGGCACGACGTGTCGCTCCTCATCGACGACGATGCGCGGCAGCAGTACCGCCGCTACCAGTGCGGCGATCCGCAACGGCGCGCCTTCGAAGACCGCGTCTGGTTCCTCGGGCGCACGCTCTACGCGATGCCCGGCAACGATACGCGCACCGAGTGGTACGCGCGGATGACGATGGCTCAGCTCCTGCAGGACGCGCCGAGCCAGTACGAGTTCGGGTTCGACGACGACGAGAAGGAGCTGATGCTGCGCTTCGGGTGGGCGCGTTCGTGGGCCTTGTCGCGCGACGGCATCAACGGCGAAGAGGCGATGCCGGCATATCGCATGATCCCGGCGGGCTTCGTCATCAACGAGCCCTCGCTCTCCGACTCGGCCAACTGGCGCCTCCAGCTGCCGCCCGTGATCGCGCGCTACGGCCCGCCGTACGCCACTGTGCTCAAGCCGCTCGAGCACCAGAAGGCCGTGTTTCATCGGGGCGACAGCGCGCTCGTGGTGCTGGCGTACGATTCGCGCACCATGCCCGAACTCGCCGGCGTGCCGATCAGCGCGTCGCTCGTCGTCACGCCGGGGACCGAGGCGAAGGGCTACATCAAGAGCGTGAAGGACGCGCCTCCGGTTGGAATGCTCATGGTGAAGGCGCCGTGGGGTCCGCTGCTGATGAGCGCCGAGGTGGCCGCACCCGAACATCACGCGGTGGCGCGTGCCCGATACGGCGTGCGTCCGCCGTTCGCGGTCGGCACGCGCGTGACGCTCTCGGACCTTCTGTTCTATAAACCATACGGAAGGTTTCCGGCGACCGTGGAGAACGCCGCGCCGCACGCGGTTCCCACCGAGCGCCTCCGCGCCGACGAGAAGCTCGGCGTGTACTGGGAGTCGTACGGCACCGATCCCTCGGGCGAGAAGATGAACGTCTCCCTGACGGTGGTGAAGGAAGTCGAGGAATCCGGGTTTCTGCGCCGGCAGGCGAAGGCGCTGAAACTCGTGCGCGAGTCCACGCCCGTGAGCGTGGCGGTGGACGACATGTCGGCCCGCGGCTCCAGCGTGTCGCCCCGCGCGATCGAGCTCGACATCTCGACGCTCAAGAAGGGATCGTACATCGTCCAACTCGAGATCACGGTGGCCGGACAGTACACGGTGCGCGCCGACCACCGGATCGAGATTATAGCGCCCTGACTGGGCGAAGTGGGAGAGTTGAGTACGAGTCGGAGGGATGAGTTGGAGAAAGTAGATTTGAGTTTGCGTGGGAGTACAAGCGGCGAGAGCGAGTATCAGAGGGAGTAGAGTGGGAGATCGAGCTGACTCCCACTCGACTCCCACTGTCCTCCCACTCCCACTTTACTCCCACTGACACTCCCACTCAAACTCCATTCTACTTTCTCCACCTCATCCCTCCGACTCGTACTCACTTCTCCCACTGCGCTCCATCTCCCCCTGCCCGTGACAACACCGTCCCCCGGATCGTCTCCGCGCGTGATGAGATCTCTGCTCGCTTTCTTGTTGTACGTGGCGCTGCCGCTCGTTGCGCCGCTTCTCGTGGCGCCGCCGCTCGTTGCGCAGGCGACCACCGACACGGCCGCGCCGAAGCCCAGGCACAAGGCTGCTGCACCCACCACAACGGCCAGGAAGAAGAAAACGGTGCCGCCGCCGAATGCCGACAGCATCGCGCACGCGCGCGAGGACTCGATCCTCGACGCCAGGTGGCCCGTGAAAACGGCGGATCAGCTCCCGGGCGCGATCCTGCCGGCGAAGCGCATTGTCGCGTACTACGGCAATCTCCTCTCGAAGAAGATGGGCGTGCTCGGCGAGTACGAACCGGAGGAGATGCTGCGCAAGCTCGACACCGAGGTCGCCGCCTGGACCAAGGCCGATCCGGCGACGCCCGTCCAGCCGGCGCTGCATCTGATCGCGGTGGTTGCGCAGGCGGCCCCGGGCAAGGATGGCCGCTACCGGCTGCGCATGGACTCCGCGCTCATCGAGCGCGTGGCGGCCCTCGCGGCGAAGCGAAATGCGCTCGTCTTTCTCGATGTGCAGGTCGGACAGTCGAACCTGCGCGATGAACTTCCGCGTCTCGCGGGCTTCCTCGCGCGACCGAACTTCCATCTCGGGATCGACCCTGAGTTCTCGATGAAGGACGGGACGCCGCCGGGCAAGAAGGTCGGCACGTACGATGCGGCCGACGTCAACTACGCCTCTGCATTCCTCGCCGACCTCGTCACGAAGCACGCATTGACGCCGAAGGTGCTCGTCGTGCACCGGTTCACGCAGCACGGCGTGACGAACACGCGAAAGATCACGCTCGATCCGCGCGTGCAGGTCGTGATGGACATGGATGGATTCGGGCCGCCGGACCTCAAGAAGAACACGTTCCGGAAGTGGATCAAGGCGGAGCCGGTGCAGTTCGCGGGGTGGAAGCAGTTCTACAAACCTCGGAACGACAGCCCGCGCACGACCATTGCGGAAATACTGAAACTTCATCCGAGGCCGCTCTACATCCAGTACCAATAGCTACAAAGGCAAGCAGTTGCCGTTACGCTCGATTCTTCACGAATTCGGTCCCCCGCCCCGCGAATCGTTTCTTCATCACCCGCACCGCCGCCGCGCTCGAATCCACCAGCGTGACATCGCGCCCGTGCCGGTCCGCCGCGTCGCCGAACGATCCGCTGCCGGCGAAGAAGTCGAGCAGCTGGTCTCCCGGATTCGAGTGGACCTTCACGATGCGCTCGAGAATGGCGAGCGGTTTTTGCGTCGGATAGCCGGTCTTCTCCTTCCCGGTCGGGCTCACGATCGTGTTCCACCACGTGTCGGTGGGCAGCTTGCCGCGCGCGCGCTTCTCCGGTGTGACGAGTCCGGGCGCCATGTACGGCAGGCGGTCCGATTCCGACGCGCGGAAGGTGTATCGCGAGGGATCCTTCGCGTACCAGAGGATCGTGTCGTGTTTCTGCGCCCACTTCGTCTTGCTGCGTCCGCCGTAGTCATACGCCCAGATGATCTCGTTCATGAACGAGGCGCGCCCGAACATCCCGTCCAGCAGGACCTTCACGTAGTGGACTTCGCGCGCATCGAGGTGAACGAAGAGGCTGCCGTCGGCGCGCAACACGCGCTTCGCCTCGAGTAGCCGCGGTTCGAGGAAACCCAGGTAATCATCGAACGCATCGGCGAACCGCTCCGATCCGAGCTTCGTGGACGAGTAGCGCTGGCCGCCGAATCCGGTGCGGTCGCCGCCGGCGTCGCGACGGGTGCGCAGCCGAGTGCGCTGCTGCGTGCGCCCCGTGTTGAACGGCGGGTCGATGTAGATCAGGTCGAACACGCCCGACGGAATCGCGGCGAGCACGCGCAGGTTGTCGCCCTGATGCACGGTGATCACGGAAGGAAGATAGTGATCGAGCGCACAACCCGTCCGGTGCACGCGAGTAGATTGCGCGGATGACGCTCCGCATCGCATGCATCGCCGCGGCGCTCCTCACCGCGGGCGCGACGACCGCGCAACCGCAGGGCCGGGCGCGCACGCCCGCGCGCACGCCCGCGCGCACGCCCGCTCCCGCTCCCGCTCCCGCGTCGCGGACGTTCACGCTGAAGAACGGCCTGCGCGTGACGCTCATCCATGCCGGCACCGTGCGCAGGGCGCTCGTCTCGCTCGTGCTCGAGACGGGAGAGGTCG
Source organism: Gemmatimonadaceae bacterium (assembly GCA_017881585.1). Taxonomy (GTDB): domain Bacteria; phylum Gemmatimonadota; class Gemmatimonadetes; order Gemmatimonadales; family Gemmatimonadaceae; genus Fen-1231. The sequence continues at coordinate 4,052 of JADGQS010000085.1, forward strand.
ACGAGCCCGCGTTCGGTCCGGGACTCGCGTCGCTCACCGCGGACATGCTGCTGCAGGGCACCGTGGCGCGCTCCGCGGAGCAGATCGCGACGGAAGCCGCGGGGCTCGGGACGAAGATCGCGGTGCGCGCGGGTCCGGTCACGACCACCATCAGCGGTGAAGTGGAGACGACGCGCATCCCGCGTTTCCTCTCGCTCGTCGCGGATCTCGTGCGCCACCCGCTCCTCGATACCGCCGGCTTCGGTCGCGTGCGACGCCACGCGGTGCGTGCGCTCGACAGCACGCTGCACAACCGCGCCGACCTCGCGAGGCAGCAGTGGCGCGCGATCATCTTCCCGGACGGGCCGTTCGGTCATCCCTATGCGTTCGCGGCCACGCTTGGCATGCTCCAGCTCGGTCACGTGCGGAACGTGTACGACGACAACTACTCCGCATCGCGCGCGCACCTGTACGTGAGCGGCGTGTTCGACGACGCCGCTGCCGAAAAATCCGTTCGCGAGATCTACAGCGACTGGAAGGCCGGCACGCCGGCGAAGTCGCGGGTGATTCGCGCCGTGGCGGTGCACGAGCTCGTGACGCTCGACCAGCCGGGCGCGGACCGCAGTGTCACCTGGATCGGACTCCCGACGATCGATCCGGCAGACCAGAATTTCGCGAAGCTCGAGGTCGCCGACATGCTCCTCGCCGGCGATGACAGCTCGCGCGTCGCGCTCGACCTTGCGGCCATCGAGAGCGTGCCGCAGCACGGCAGTTCGATCCTCTGGCAACGGCGCAGTGCGACCTATTGGGTGGACGTCCTCGACGTGCGCACCGCGAACACCGGGGCGGCACTTGCGGCGGTCATCGGCGAACTCTCCGCCCTGAAGAAGGAGGCGCCGTCGGAAGCCGAGGTGGCCCGCGCACGGAATCGCGTGATCGCCGCCTTCGAGGCGCGCAACAACTCGCGCGACGGGCTCGTGGCGCTGATGGAGTTCATGGACGAACACTCGATCGGCGACGGCTGGCGAACCGGGTATGCGAAGCGCGTCATGGCCGTGACCCGCGAAGACGTCCGGGCGGCGGTCGCTGCATATCTCGACCCCCAGCACATGGCGATCGCCATCGTGGGCGACAGGGCGTCGATCGAACCCCAGCTCGCGAAGCTCCGGCCGATCGTGCCGTAGAGCGGGAGCGATCAGCGGCTGGGGAAGGAACCTGCCGGCCAGTACATCGATCTCAGGGTGGTCACGGCGAATACGGTGAAGAAGCCGTGATCGTGACGGCAGTGATGAGGGGAGAGGTAGAGGGGAGTGGCAAGATGAGTGGCGAGCGGCCAGACCAGACGGGAGTGGCGCTGGTCTCGCCCCTCGCCGCTGATCTCGCCACTCCCAGCTCCAGTCTTCCGCTCGGAAGGACTTGCCGCTCTCTCCCATCAGACCTAGGCTAGGGCATGCTCCGTCGCCTCCTGCTCGCCTGCGCCGTCGTCGGATCTCCCCTCCTCGCGCAGAACGCTCCGCCCATCAAGCCCGCGCATCTTCAGGGACAAGTCGTGGATACCGCCGGCCGTCCGATCAGGTCGGCGATCGTCGAGACGGACGATCCGCCGAAGGCCGTGGTCTCCGACGATTCGGGTTTCTTCCGGTTCGCGGATCTGCCGGCGGGGCCGATCACGGTGCGCGTCAGGCGCATCGGGTTCGAGGGCGTCGAATTCCAGCTGCGCTTGCCCTCCGATTCCACGGTGAGCATCGGAGTGAAGCTGCTCCCCGTGGCGCAGCTCCTCGAAGCGGTGCAGATCGACGCCGGCGCGGAGGCCGCGCACCCGCAACTCGCGCTGACCGGCTTCTATCAGCGCTTGCGTGCCGGGTGGGGCCACATGGTCACGCCCGAAGAAATCGACAAGAGGCGAAAATTGGCGCCCAGCGCGTCATCGTTCCTGCAGGACATCGTCGGCGTCACCGTGAAGCACGCACAGGTCGGCGTCGGCAGGGGACGCGCCGGCCGCAGCGGAGGTGGTGGCGGCGCCGCGATCCTGGGCAAGACACCATATGGCGGCGACTGCGTGATGAACCTCCTCATGAACGGGCAACCGGTGAAGCTCCAGGACGGCGAAACGTTCGACATGTACTTCAGCGTCAACGAACTCTACGCGATCGAGACGTACGCGCACGCCGCGGAAATTCCGACGGAGTACCATCAGCTGCTCGGAAATGATTTCTGCGGCGCCGTCGTCGTGTGGACCATCTCGAGAATGATCCTCAAGCCGCAGCACTGACCGCCGTGCTGGTCAGCGAGTGCACACGAAGAGCGCTCGCAGTCCGTTCGCGAGAGTCGCGACGTAGAACGAGAGCTGCACCGCGATCAGCGCGGCGAGACTCAGGCCCGACACAGCCCAGCTCGGTGTGAATCGCGCTCGGCGGAGCATCCACCACCCCGCGACGATCAACGGCGCCTCCACGATGAAATCCAGCCAGCCCCAGCGATAGATGTAAAGGCCTACCACGGGTCCGCCCGGCCACAGCGACTTGCGTCCGGTGACGTAGTCGGGCGGCAGGTGCAGCATCACGAGCCCCGCGACGAGCAGCGCCGTCGTGGCGCTGCGTGTGTGGACGAACGCCGCGAGGCCCCATAGCGCTGCCAGAATCGCCGCCGCCGGAATCGAGTGCGAGAATACCCCCGCGGGATTGCAGTACCCTCCCAACGCGTAGGCGCCGTCGAGCAGGTCCGGGGCAACCGACGCGGCCACCAGCCAGAGCAGCGGCGCGCGTGCATCCGCCTCCCTGCGATCGAGCGCACGGGCGCCGAACGCGATACCAACGTGGCCGACGATCATGCGCACAAGTTCGTCGGGTGGCCGCGGTCATGGCAACTGCGGCGGTCGGGGAACCCCCGATGATCCTGCCCAAGAATCTCCGACTGCGCGACGCTCCGCGTAACCCGACACTGGAGGAGGGGGGCGCGGGCCTCTTCGAGGTTCGTGTCTTTGTCATGTCAATCGCGCCGGAGTCCGCCATGTCCCGTGAACTGCTCGTTCCGCTCGACGGTTCGTCGCTCGCCGACGAGGCCGTCGCGCACGCCGCCGAGATCGCGCGGCGGATCGAAGGTTCCCTGCACTTGGTGCGCGTCCACACGCCGCTGAACATGCTCGTCGTTCCGACCGACGCGGCTATTTCGATTCCGGATCCAGTCATCGACGAGCGGATACGCGTCGACGCGGAAAAGTGGCTCTCGCGCCGCGCACGCGCCGTGAGCGACCTGAACGACGTGCCGGTCACGGCCGAGCTGCGCGTTGGAGCGCCGGAAGCGGAAATCGTTCTCGCATCGTCCGAGCGCCGTTCCCGTCTCGTGGTGTGCACGACGCGTGGCGCCAGCGGCGCGGCTTCGAGCTGGCTCGGCAGCGTGGCCGACAGCGTTATCCGGCACGCAAAGTGCCCCGTGCTCGCGATGTCGCCCGTGGCGGTCAAGCGCGATGTCTGCGTGCGCACGGTGCTCGTCCTGCTCGACGGCTCGGAGGCGTCGGGCGCGATCATCCCACACGCGGAGTGGCTCGCCCATGCCTTCGGGGCGGAGATCGACTACCTGCGCCTCATGCCCCCGCCGGAGAATCCCTCAGCCGCCATCCTCGAGTACATCGCCCGCACGAAACCGGACGTGGTCGCGCTCGCCACGCATGGGCGCGGATTCAGCCGCCTCTTTCTCGGCGGCATCGCCGACGAGCTCGTGCGCACCGGGGACCGCCCGATACTGGCGTTCCGGCCGCACGACATTCCTTGGACAAAGCAGGCGAACCTCGAGCCCGCTGCAAACCAACTCGCGAGATGAACCGCGGCTCACGCGGCCGGCGGCGAGCGATCCGCTAAACCGGCGAGGAGCGAATGTTCGCCGACTCGATCGTCGGCAGCGTGAAGCGCACGACGGTCTCGACGCCCGGCGAGCTCTCGATCCAGATCCGGCCGCCGTGTCCGAGGACGATTCCGCGTGCGATCGCGAGTCCGAGACCGGCTCCAGAGCGATTCAGGCGCTTGGAATGCCAAAATCGGTCGAACACGAACGGCAGGTCTTCCGGCTGGATGCCGACGCCGGTGTCGCGCACCGCAAACAGAACGAATTTCCCCTCTCGCGTTCCCTCGATCGTCACGGCTCCGCGCGCGGGAGTGAATTTCAGCGCGTTCCCGATGAGGTTCGACAGCACCTGGTTCATGCGGTGAGGGTCGGCGTACACCTCGGGCAACTCTGGTGGGAGATTCCGCGAAAGCACGATCGATTTCGCCAGCGCGAGCGGCGCGAGCGTCTCGATCGCCGCCGACACCAAGTCGTCAGCGGACGTCCACTGCGGCGACACTCGAAGGCGTCCGGCCTCGAGCCGCGTCGAGTCGAGGAGGTCCTGAATGAGTGCATCCATCTGCATCGCGGCCTGCAGAATCACCGTGGCATGGTCCGCGACGTCGGACGGCAGGCCGGAGCCGTCGGATCCGCCCGCCCGAAGAATCGCGCCGGCGAGCATCTTCACCGCATTCGCCGGGTTTCGCAGGTCGTGCGAGACCAGCGCCATCATCTCGTCGCGCTGCTTCACCGCTTTCTCCATCTCCACGAGCAGCCGTTCGTTCATGTCGTGCGCGCGCCGCTGTTCAGTGATGTCCCGGAGAACCACGGAATACACCGGCCCGCTATCGCTCGGCATGTGCGCGATCGCGGCTTCGGCCGGGAACTCCTCGCCACTCTTTCGCACACCCGAAATGAGCGACCGCTCGCCCATCCGGCGCGAGGAGACCTGCGACTTCCCGAATGACGCGAGCTTGGAGCTATGCGATGAGCGAAAGCGCACCGGGAGCAGCGTCCCGAGCGGCTGTCCGAGCATCTCACTCGGCTCGTAACCGAATATTCTCGCCGCCCCTTCGTTGAAGAAGGTGATGCGCTGATCGCCATCGACGCAGATGATCGCGTCCGCTGCCAAGGCGACGATGGCTGCTACGAGGGAGTCCGAGAGCGGGAGCATTTAATCGAAATCTACACCAGTGCGGAATGCCCTGTCAGGAATAACCTGACGCGGCCGTAGGCTCTTTGATTGGAAGTATCGTCGCTTTCCTGACTTTCTCGGCGTAAGGGAAACACGAAACTTAGACTCATAATCAATGCATCCTGCGCTCTCCGAGCGCCTGGCGAGGAATACGACACAAGCGCGAACTCCACGAATCCGGGGACTTGGACAATGCCACTGCCATATGCTTCCTCACGCGGAGTGCGACCACGGCACCCTGGGAGTGGTGACGGCGCTGATCGTTCTGACGTGAACAACTCGACGAAGACGGAGGCAGTGATGACGGGTGACTTGATTCGGGTGCTGCTGGCCGACGACCACGCCGTGGTTCGCGCGGGACTGAAAGCCGTGCTGGGCACCGCGAAGGACATCACGGTGGTGGGTGAAGCGCGCAACGGCCGCGAGGCGGTCGACGCGGCCGCGCGCCTGAATCCCGATGTCGTGGTGATGGACCTGTCGATGGATGAGATGGACGGCGCGGCGGCCACGAAGGAGTTGAAGGCCCGCTCGAGCAAGTGCCGCGTCCTCATTCTCACCATGCACGCCGAAGATGAGTTCCTCGTTCCGCTGCTCGAGGCAGGAGCGAGCGGTTACCTCGTCAAGAACGCAGCCGACCGCGACCTCGTTGACGCCGTCCGGACCGTGGCGAGCGGACACCAGTATCTGCAGGCCGCGGCCGCGCGAACGCTGGCGAAAGAACTCAAGCGGCGCGAAGAGCACGCGAGCGAACGCGATCAATTCGAGAAACTCTCCGAGCGGGAACAGGCGATCCTCCGCTTCGTCGCCGCGGGATACAGCGCTCCGGAAATCGGCGAGAAGCTCAATATCAGCCCGAAGACGGTCGACACGTACAAGCAGCGGGTGAACGAGAAGATCGGCCTCGCGCACCGCGCGGATTACGTGCGCTTCGCGATGAAGCTCGGGCTGCTCGGGAGCTGACTTCGCGCGCGGCCGATCACAGCGAGCGATCACAACGGGCAACGCGCGACGGGTGACGGGACCAACGGCGACGGGCGACGGGTGAGGGGCGACTTGGCGAAGAGCGACGTGTGAGAAGCGAGGAGACCGTCTCCTCACCCCTCACACGTCGCTCTTCGCTAGATCGCCGCTCACCCGTCGCGCGTCGCCCGTTGGTCCCGTCGCCCGTTGCCGTTCGGATCCCTCACACGTCGCTGGTCCCTCTTCGCCTCTTAAGGAATGATCCCGCGGCCGCCCGCCGGCGCGAGCGGTCCGGGCTGCGTCGGACGCGGCAGCTTCTCGTCGCGCTGCGCGGCCTGCCAGGCGAAGCTCGCGACGACCGCTGAGTTGAACATCATGTCGTCCGGCTGCAGCCGCTCGTACACGTCCTGATTCGTGTGGTGCGTGAGGTTGCCATAGTCGAGCGGATCCTGGATGAACTGGAATCCCGGGAGGCCGACGCCCATATACGACAGGTGGTCGGTGCCGCCGGTGTTGCTGATCGTCAGCGTCTTCATTCCCATGGCCTTGAACGGTCCCATCCACGCGTCGAAGATCGGGCGTTCGGCCTCGATGCCCTGCAGGTACACGCCGCGAATCTTGCCGCTGCCGTTGTCGACGTTGAAGTA
>JADGQS010000086.1 GCA_017881585.1 Gemmatimonadaceae bacterium
AGCCGAGCGCGAGAATCAATCCGTAACTTTCTGCCGCGAGCGCGATGGATCCGAGCACGCACGCGACCGCCACGGCCGCGCCGGGCGTCGCGCTCAGCACGAACCATGCGCCGCCGCCGAGTGCGGCGGGAACCAGCAGCATCAGGACGAACGCGAGCAACGACGCGGCCATCGAGAGCATCATCTGTCCCATCACCTCAACTCCGCCCGGGCCCGACGGACCGAGCCGGATCCACGCCGGGAAGAGGACCGCGGAGCCGTTGATGATCGTGCAGATGGCACCGTCGAGGGCGAGCAGCGTGAGGGGCAGCGTGCTGAGAATCGCGACGAGCATGTCGGCGCGAATAGTCGTGACGCCCGGGGCGGCCATCAATGCGATTCCCGCGATCGCGAACAGCACGAACTGCGCGGTCGCCATGATCACGGCTCCGGACGCGATCTCCGCGAGCACCAGGTCCGCGCCGGCCAGCGGCAACGACTTCAGGAAGGGCAGGTGCAGCATGTCGCTGCGCAGGTCGTTTCGCAGCACCTGGATTCCGAACAGCGGCAGCATCATCGCCAGGAAGAACGCGGTCACGGCTATGCTGCGCGCGGGGTTGCCGGATTTCCACCCGAAGAGCGCGGCGACCACGAACGCGAGAATCGGCAGCCTGAGCAACGCGCCGGGCTTTATCGTACGTCGGAGCGCGATCGCGTTCTTCCACACGACGGCGATCGCGGGGATGCCTGTGGGCGCGAGCGCAATCGTCTTGTTCACCGCGCTCGTCTCCGGATCGAACGCGGTCATTCTGCGCGAACGCATGGCCTCGATTCGCTTGGCGCGCTCAGTGGACGCGAGCGCAGCGGCTTCCTCGAACGCCGCGTCGGAACTCAGCACCCACCAGAGGTGCAGCAGCACGATGCCGAGTGCCGGAAGCATCGCGACGGCCCACGCGGACGCGTTCGGCGCGAACGCCGGCGCGATCACCAGGTGAAACGGATAGAGCACCGTTCGCACGCCGGGTGACTCGAAGAACAGCAGGATGCTGCGCAGGAACGCGAGCGGGTTCTTGCCGTCGGGAGCGCCGATCGCGCTCAGCGGAACCGCGACGAACGCGCCGAATATCATCAGCCCCACGACCATGCCGAAAACCTTCGCCATCCATTTGCGCTTCTGCCCGGCGGCGCGATACTCCACCCGCGATGCGCGATGCAGCGCCTCGCCCATGCGATGCAGGCTCAGCGTCGTGAACATCACCCACACGGCGGCTGCCGAGAGCACCCCGGGCAGTGAGCCGCCCCCGCGTCGCAGGATGAACGTCCAGATGACGACGTTGATGAGGATGATGACCTGCGATTGCGCGAGCTTGTATTTCACGAGCGTGCGTCGCGAGACCGGCGCGGTCAGCAGCATCGCGACTTCCGCTTCCGTGAATGCAAGCGCCGACATGTCGCCGCCGAATATCCAGATCCCGGCGATCACGATGAGGATGAACACCGGAGCGATCGACGCAAATGCCCCGCTGACCGCAGCCGGGAATCCATCGCCTCGCGCCCCGGCTCTCACCGCGTGGCGGCCGAACACCATCCAGAAATAGCCGAGCCCAAGTACGAACCCCACCGCGTAGCGAGGCGTGCGCAGGCGCCGCAGCTGCGAGAGCAGACGGTTTCTCGTCGAGTTGAAGATGAGGTACGCAAACGCGGCAATCACGCGCGGTCCGGGCTCCTCGGCGTGTCGTCGTCCGCCGTGAGCGTGAGAAACACATCTTCCAGCGAGCGGCCGGCGAGTTCGGGCCGGCGCGCGAGAATCTCGTCGAACGTGCCGTACTCCACGCACTGCCCGCGCCGCAGGATGAACAGTTTGGTGCACAGCTCCTCGACCAGATTCAGCAGATGCGAACTCAGGACTACGGCGGTGCCGGCCCTTGCGCGGTCGGCGATCGTCTGTCGCATCTTCCGGATGCCGGCGGGATCCAGACCGGTGAGCGGTTCGTCGAGAATGAGAACCGACGGATTGTGCAGGAGCCCGCACGCGATCGCGAGTTTCTGCTTCATGCCGCGTGAAAGCGCTCCCGGCAAAGTCTCCAGCTTGTCGGTCAGCTCGAGTTCGGCGAGCAGTTCGGGAATTCGCTGTTCGGCATCGGCCACTCCGTACAAGCGCGCGATGAAGCGCAGGTGCTCCTGCACCGTGAGGTAGTCGAAGAGATGCGGCTCGTCCGGGATGAACGCGAGTTCGCGCTTCGCGGCGACCGGATCGGATTGCATGTCGTGCCGGCCGATGCTGACCGTGCCGCGCGACGGCCGCATGATTCCGGCGAGGCAGCGCAGCGTGGTGGTCTTGCCGGCTCCGTTCGGGCCGACCAGCCCGAGGACCTCGCCGGGCCCGACGTCGAACGAAATGGAATCGACGGCCTTGAACGAGCCGTACAGCTTCGTGAGTTCACGAACGGCGATCATGTTGGTTCCGGGCGTCCGCGCAAGAAGAGGTGAGAGGGAGCGCAAAAGGTAACGGCCGCTCGCTGGATTGGGCCAGAGAGACCGCCCGCTCCAATTGACGGGGTTTCCCCGGGGATCGCGCGAGGATTGCCGTACATACATCATTCCCCCAGCGCGCAGATTGCTCCCTGGCGGGTTGCGCCACCGTTCGATGTCTACCGGAGTTTCACCAATGGCTTCCAGGAAACGCGCCGTAACGATCGGTGCGATCGTGATCGTTCTCGTCGTCGTCGCCGTCGTCATCTTCACGCGTCCGGGGCAGCTCGTGCTCACCGGGATCGTGACGACCAACGACGTCATCGTGAGTCCGCAGATCAGCGCGCAGCTCACCAGGCTGCTCGTCAAGGAGGGCGACAAGGTCGACGCGAACCAGCTGCTCGCCGTCCTCTCTCCCGATGAGCTGCGCGCCGACCGCACCTTCGCCGCGCAGAGCGAACAGGGCCTCGGCGACCAGGTGCAGGTGAGCGAAGCCGCCCTTCGCTATCAGGAAAGGCAGACCGCCGACCAGATCAAGCAAGCCGAGGCGAACGTCGCCACCGCGATCGCGCAGCAGCAGGAAGCCGCCGCCAATCTCAGCATCGCGAAGCTCTCGCTGAGCCGGAGTGAGGCGATGCTGCAGGCCGGCGCGATCTCGAACCAGGACCTCGATCAGGCGCGCACGAACAGCGCGGTTGCGAGCGCGCGAGTGGACGCGACGACCAAGCAGGTCGAATCCGCACGCGCGGCGCTCGCGCTCGCGCAGTCCGCGGCCGAGCAGATTGCGGTTCGCCGGGGCGGGGTGCTCGCGGCGCAGCGCGGCAAGGCCGCGGCGAGCGCGCAGACGACGAAGGCCGACGTGCGTCTCAGCTATTCGGAAATTCGCGCGCCGATTGCGGGCATAGTGGACGTGGCCGCCGCGCGCGCGGGCGAAATCGTCAGCCCGGGACAGGCGATCGTCACGCTCATCAATCCCGATGACCTGTGGGTGCGTGCGGACGTCGAGGAGAGCTATATCGAAGGAATCAAGCTCGGCGACTCGCTGACCGTTCGCCTTCCCTCCGGCGATTTGAAACGTGGCGCGGTGTTCTATCGCGGCGTGGACGCGGGCTTCGCGACGCAACGCGACGTCAGCCGCACCAAGCGCGACATCAAGACGTTCGAGATCCGCATCCGTCTCGACAATCGTGACCGGCACCTCGCTCCCGGCATGACCGCGTACGTGCTGCTCCCGAAGAGCGTGACCTCCAAATGAAGAGACAGTGACCCTCGCCGTCGACGTACGCGGGATCACGAAACGGTTCGACGACTTCACCGCCGTGAATGAGGTCTCGTTCACCGTGGAGCGGGGAGAAACGTTCGCCTTGCTCGGTCCGAACGGCGCGGGGAAATCCACGCTCATCCGGATGCTCACCACGCTGATGCTTCCCACGGCGGGCACGGCCCTGGTGGACGGCGCCGACATCGTGAAGGATCCCGACAAGGTGCGCCACGCGATCGGCGTGATTCCGCAGGCGATGACGAGCGATCTCGAATTGAGCTGCCGCGAGAACCTCTCGATCTACGCGAAGTTGTACAGTGTGCCGAAGCAGCGGCGCGAAAAGTTGATCGGTGAATTGCTCGCGGCCGTCGATCTCTCCGAGTGGGCGGACAGCCAGGTGAAGAAGCTCTCGGGAGGCATGCGGAGGCGGCTCGAGATCGCGCGCGGGCTGGTGCACGAGCCACGCATCTTTTTTCTCGATGAGCCGACCACCGGTCTCGATCCGGTCTCGCGCAAGAACGTGTGGGAGATGCTCGAACGCATCAAGGGCGAGCGCGACCTCACGCTCGTGCTCACCACGCACTTGATGGACGAGGCCGACAAGCTCTGCGACCGCATTGCGATCGTCGATCACGGCAAGCTCATGGCGCTCGACTCGCCGATTCGCCTCAAGGCCGCCGTTCCCGGCGACAACGCGCTCGAGGTGCTGTTCAGCGGCACTCCCGCCGACTGGAAAGCCAGGGTCGGCGCGCTGCCGGCGGTCGCTGCGGTCTCCTCGGATGGCGATGCCTATCATATCTCGTCGAAGAACGGTCCCGTGACGACGATGGCGCTGCTCGACGCTGCCGCGAGTGCCGGCGTGACGGTGAAGACGCTCGCCGTGCAGAGCACGTCGCTCGACGACGTGTTCGTGTATTTCACGGGCCGCCAGCTCCATCCCGACCAGCCCGAGACGACCCCCGCCGTCGCCGCCCCCGCGCGGCAATAGCAAGGAGCAGGCATGGAACGCACCTTCGCCATCGTCGAACGTGAAATGCGGCGGTTCCGCCGCAGCCCCACGCTGATCGTGATGTCGCTCCTCATGCCGCTCGTGCAACTCGTCGTGCTCGGGTACGCCTTCGGCGGCACGGTCAAGAACCTGAAGCTGGGCGTGGTGGACCAGGATCGCGGCATGCCCGCCGTGCACATGCGCGAACTGGCCGGTGCGGTCTCGTCCAACGCGAAGACGTTCGTCCCCATGCAGTATCCGGATCTCGGCAAGGCGGTGACCGCGCTGCGCAACGGCGAGCTCAACGGCGTGCTGTCGATCCCGCCCGATTTCTCCCGCCGCGTGCTCGCGAGGGACGACCCGCGCGTCGCGATCATCGAGGACAACACCGACGGCTTCGTCGCCGGCACGATGGCCGCCACCGCGAGCAGCATGGTGGGTGCGTACGACCAGCCGGCGGCGTCCACACGGCGCGTCTCGCCGGTGACGACGCTCGACGTCGTCGAGATCTACCCGTACGTGCCATACATCCAGTACCTGCTCTCGGGATCCATTGTGATGTCGATCTTCATGATGGTGATGATCGGCGGCGGCATCATCTTTATCGATGACAAGTCGCGCGGGCTGCACGAGGGCTATCTCGTCACGCCGATCACCAAGCTCGAGCTGGTCATGGGGTTCACGATCTCGGGCGCGATCAAGGCCGTGCTCGCTGCGTCGGTCGTGGTGACGGTCGGTTCGGTGATCGCCGGAGTGCCCGACGCGTTCGAGCCGCTGCGGCTCATGCGCCTTTTCGTCGTCGTGATCGTGACGTCGATGGCGCTCGTGAGCATGATGTTCCTGCTCATGGTCCGGATGTCCGATCCGCTGGTGCCGCGCGCGCTGTTCGGCGTGCTGAACACCTTCCTCTACTTCCCGAGCGGCGCGGTGTATCCGCAGCAGGCATTTCCGGGATGGCTGCGCGTCATCGCGGTCGCCGATCCGTTCACGTACGCCGTGCATGCGTTGAAGTGCCTCACGCTGAAGAACACGGGCTTCGGCGCGATCGGCTTCGACCTGCTCTTTCTGTCGGTCTTCACCGTCATCTGCATGACGGCGGCGACTTGGCTCTTCAAGCGGACGCTCTGACTAGAGGGGAGCGGCGAGATGGGGTGCGGGACTTAACCACTCGATGCAGGGTGCAGGTGAGGAATGCAGGATGCGGGGCAAGTGGCGAGAGGTGAGTTTGGGTGCGGGATGCGGAAAGGGCGCGACTCCAAAAAAGGTCGCGCCCTTCGTCGTTCCCGAGTCCCGCATTCATCTCGCCACTCGCTTCTTATCCCAGTCCCGTATTCCTCACCTGCACCCTGCATCGAGTGGTTAAGTCCCGCAACCGATCTCGCCACTCTCTTCTGTCATTTAGGGTATGACCGGCGCCCATCGCGGAATGCCCACCTCTTCCGGACTCGCAAGTTTCTTGGTGCGTCCATACGCCGATCGTGCCTGCGCGATCTTGTCCGACCGCTGGATCCACGTCTGCGCCGCGAGATCGTAGCGGTTGAGCACGTTGTACATCCAGTACGGCTTGTTCTGCGCGAGCCAACTCTTTTCGTACAGCTCGCGGCCGAGCACGTATCCGTCCCGCAGATCCGCCGTGCGCGAATTGATGTTCGACGTGATCTCGCCCAGATCATGGCCGGGACTGCCGCCCACCTGCACCGTGTCATACGCGTGGGTGTACAGGCGTGAGATTTCATCCGAGAGCTCGAACTTCATGCCGATGAAGTCCATGCGGCGCGCACCCATTTCCATCGATTCGAGCGCGTCCGTTTCGCGCAGGCCGCTCCTGGCGGCCTGTCGCGCCTGCGCGACCAGCACCATCGCGCTCTCGGCGAGCACGCGGAAATCCCGCGACACCACGCGCATCTTCTGCGCGCTGATCTGCCCTTCGGCGGAGAACGGATCGACCCAGTAGAGATAGTCGTTGCCGTCGCCGAGTCCGGCCTTCGCGAGCAGGGCGTGTGCCGCGGAGAGCTTCATCTGCGCCGCGTCGATCCTGCCGCTCGCGTCCCCGTGGAACTGCAGGCCAAAGCTCCGCTCGAAATCGTCGATCGATGCTTCGCCGGCCTGCCAGCTCGCGGCCGCGCCGAACAGGATCCCGTACCACTGTTGATTCAAGATCGCCTCGCCATCGTCGGCCCAGCTCGTGTTTAGCAGGCCGGTCGCCCCGAGGCGCTGTCCGTCGCGCGCCATCGCCTGGATGTTCTTCAGCGCGACGTCGTTATTCGGATAGACACGACTCCATCCGTTCACGCCCGGTGCGACCCACGTCTCGATCCCGGCGTTAATGAACGGACGCAGCAGCGTTTCCGCCCTCGGGTTCGGGCCGTAACCCCACCCCACGGCGAGCATGTCCTTCGGCAGCGACTTCACGAGGTCGGGACTGCCCTGCGCGATGTCGCCCCAGAACAGAAATCGCTTGCCCGTATAGCGCAGCGCGCCCTCGATCTGTTTCAGGAAGTCGATATACACCTGGCCGAGGCCGGTCTGCGACACGCGGTCCTTCGTGCGGCCCATGCCGAGCTCGAAGGTTTCGTCCGCACCCAGGTGCACGAACTTCGATGGAAAGAGCGAGTCGATCTCGGCGAACCACGACTTGATCAGCGGCAGTGACGCGGGATCGTTCGGCGCGAGCACGTGCCCGTGGTCCGTCTCTGCGAGCGGCGCGTAGAGATCGTACTTGAGCACGTGGTGCAGGTGGCCGAACGCCTCCTGTTCCGGGATGACGTCGATGTGAAAGCGCTTTGCGTAGGCGACGAGCGCGCGCACGTCCTCGTGGCTCATGCCGCCGCCGGGCGGGGAGATGAGCGGGTTCGCGTCGTAGCTTAGCGTGTGCTCGAAGTACGGCGAGTACACGTTGATCTTGTACGCTGCGAACGTGCGCAGCTCCTTCTTCTGGAACTCGAGCGTCGGAACGGGGCCGCGCGACAGGTCGTCGTGGAATCCACGGTATTTCATCGCGGGCCAGTCGCGGATGACGGCGAGCTGTACGCGCGGCGCGGCACCATCGGTTCGGATCAGCTGCTTGAGCGTTTGTGCTCCGTAGAACAGTCCGGCGCCGCTTGCCGCGACGATTGCCGCGCCGTCTTTTGTCGCGAGGAGCACATACCCCTCGGCTTTCATTTCGTCGGTAAACGCGATCCTGTTGTCGTCGAGCACGCGGCGCGCCGTCGGTGAATCGAGGCGAAGCAACGAAATCCGGAAGCCCGCATTCGCGCCGGTGGCCACGCGAATGCCGCGCGCCTTCAGCGTTTCGGTGAGTTCCTTCGCCGCGAAGCGATCGTCGTCGTTGCTCGCGCCGATGATCGTGACGGATTTCGCGAGCGGCACAAGATCGCCTGTCGTCGCTTCACGCGGCTTGGGGATGAGGCGCGGATCGTCCATCGCGCGTGACGATGAGCCGGCGGCGGCGAGCGCGAGCAGAGCGAATGCGAGACGGCGAACGACGATCATCTTAGAACTCCAGCTTCTTGAGGTAGTTGTAGTCCTGCCGCACGCTCGTCAGTTCGTCCTTCGGATTCTCCTGCTCGACGTAACACGGCTTCTTCTGCACGTCGGGAATCGTCGCGAGCAGCGCCCGCAGGTTCACGCGACCCGCGCCGAGTTCCGTGTCGAACGAGCCGTTGTCCACGACGTCCTTGACGTGGAAACTCCAGTACCGGTCGCGGTACCGCTGGAGATACTCCATCGGCTTTCCTCCGCCCACTTCCATGTTGCCGAAATCGAGCTGAAGGCGGACGCGCGAAGGATCGGTCTGGTCCACGAACACGTCGTACGGCACGGCTCCGCCGATCGGTTTCATGTGGTCGGGCTCGTTGTGGAACGCGAGCCAGATGCCGGCGCGCCGGGCAAGATCTCCGGCGGCATTGAAGCGGTCGGCCCAGCGGCGCCACGCGTCGAGAGAGGTCCGCGTTTCGTCCGGGAGGCTCGGCACGATCAGATACTGGTGTCCAACCAGCTTCGCGGCGTCGAGGCTCCGCTCCCAGTCCTTCAGGAGGGCTTCCGGCGCGATGTGCCCGGACGGCGCCTTCAACCCTTCGTGCTTGAGAGTCTCGCGCACCTGCTGCGGCGTTCGCCCGAAGTTGTCGAAGCTCCAGAGCAGTTCGACGTCGTCGTACCCGATCGCGCGCACGGCCGCGAGGGTGCGCTCGGGATCCTTCTTCATGGCGTTGCGCACCGAATACAGCTCGAGTCCGACGCGCCAGAGATGATCCTTGCGTGCCGCGATGGACGGCGCGATTCGCGGCAGGAACGCCGCGCCCGCGAACGTGGCGCCGAAAGCCTGCACGAAATCGCGTCGTCTCATTTGAGTGCTCTCCAGGTTGCGGGATCTTCCGAGCCGAGCACCCACACCGAATAGCCGCGCAGATGGTAGTTCGTCACGAGGCCGAGCTTCGCCAGGAAGGCGCGCGAGTCCTCCATCCAGACGTACTGAAACACGTCGTGCTCGCTCCATGTCGCGGCCGGCGCCTTTTGCACGTCGTCCCACACGGGCTTGATGCCGCTTTTCGCCAGGATTCCCTGCGCCGCCGGATACGAAATATCGCTGCCGCGCATCTTCGAGCCGCCGATGGAATCGTACGCAGGATACCACCAGTCGGAATACGCGGGAATGCCGAGCGAGATCTTTTCGGGCGGCACACCGAGCGAGAGTACGTACTCGAGCGAGGCCTTCATCCACGGATATCCGGCCACCGGTCCGGCGGGCGATCCGCCGGTGTGCTGGGCGTACGTCATGTACGAGATGAAGTCGAGCGTGTCGGCCAACGCCTTGTAGTCGTAGACGGCGCGCCAGTTATCGTAGATCCATGCATGGTAGCTCGTCGGGCCCGGGTCTTCGCCGGTGCGCGGCACGACGGCGGCGCTGAGCGTGCAGCCGGCGTGGTGCACGGAGTCCACCGATTCGCGGGTGAACGACGTGAACGCGTCCTTGTCGCGCAGGTGCACGTTCTCGATGTCGAACTGGATGCCGTCGAGGTGCTGGTCACGGCACAGGGCCGCGAGGCTGCGAATCGCCCGTGCCCGCGCATCCGGAACGGTGAGCACGCGGTGTATCGACGGCTGATTGAATCCGGGGTTCATCACCAGCGGCACGAGCTTCACGTGTTTCTCGTGCGCGGCCGCGACCACGCGCGGGTCGATGCTCCCCGTGATGATCCCGTTGCTGTCGAGCGAGAAGACCTGCGGCGAGACGATCGAGATCTGGTCGGCGTGCGCGACGAAGCTTTGCACGCTCTGCTCGCCGCTTACGGAATACCAGAGGGCCTCGAGCCTGTGCGGCGATACCGGCTGCGGAGTGCAGCCGAAGGCGGGGGCGAGCAAGAGCGCAATCAGGCTCCGCTGCATGCAACTCCAAGGGTGTGGTGAACGCGTTTCGTTCCCCAGAAACTAGCACTCAGGCGAAAGGTGGCAATCAGCGCGTCCGGCAGCATCTTACCAATGATGAGCGACATCGAATCCAGCTTTCGCGAATATCGCGAGCCCGTTCGCGAGCTCTGCGGCAAATTCGACAACCGATACTGGCAGGACGTCGAGGCGACCTCCGGCTATCCCGAGGAGTTCGTGAAGGCGCTCACCGACGCCGGCTGGCTCGCCGCACTCATTCCTGCGGAGTTCGGCGGTGGAGGCCTGGGAATCACCGAGGCCTCGGTAATTCTCGAGGAAGTCAACCGGTCCGGCGCGAACTCCGGCGCCTGCCACGCACAGCTCTACATCATGGGCACGCTGCTGCGGCACGGATCCGCGCGGCAAAAGCTGCAGTATCTGCCACAGATAGCGTCCGGCGCGTTGCGGCTCCAGTCGTTCGCCGTCACCGAACCGACGACCGGCAGCGACACCACCAAGATGAAGACCTTCGCGGAACGTCGTGGCGACCGGTACATCGT
>JADGQS010000236.1 GCA_017881585.1 Gemmatimonadaceae bacterium
CGTGATCCCGACGCCTCGTCGCGCCACGCGGAGATCCGCATCCTCGGCGACAAGGCGACGCTGCACGATCTCGACAGCACGAACGGCACCTTCGTGAACGGGCAGCGCATTGCCGGCGAGCGCGCGCTGTTCGACGGCGATCTCATGTCGTTCGGACGCGAAGGGCCGGCGGTGGAGTTCCACGCGGTGACCGCCGTGGCCGCGACCGACCGTACGGGCGCTTCGGGGGGCAGCGCCGCCGCTGCGACGCCGGCCGCCGCGCCATCTGCTCCGTCCGCTCCAGTCGCGTCAGCCGCGCCGCCGCGCCGCGACACCGTCGCGCGAATCGCGGACGCGGTGCACGCGCAGACCGGCACGCTGCGCAAGATGGTGATCGGGCTGGGCGTGCTCGTCGTGATCGGCGCCGGCGCCGCGTACTGGATCGGCCATCGTGATTCCGCGCAGGCACAGGCCCGCGTGGACGAGCTGCTCAAGCGCAACGATTCCCTGAGCGCGATGTTCGAGAAGACGGTCGGCTCCATGAAGGGGCGCGTCGCGGGACTCGACTCGGCGCTCGCCGCGTCGAAGAAGGAAACGGACCAGATTCGCTCGCGCATCAAGGGAGAGATGCAAAAGGGCGGCGACGCGAACGTCAAAGACCTCTCAGCGCGGCTCGACAAGGCCGAGAGGCGGCAGCGCGCGCTCGTGTCGGCCGGCAACGTGGATTACGAGTCTATCGCCGCGAAGAACGGGCCCGCGATCGTGTTCATCGCGGTCGAGGAGGCAGGCGGCGAGTACATGAGCGGCTCGGGCTTCAACGTTTCGCCGTCAGGTCTGGTCATCACCAACCGGCACGTCGTGCAGGACGCGCAGGGCCACCCGGCGAAGCGCGTGAAGGTGATCTTCGACGGCACCAGCGGCGCATGGAAGTCGGCTCATGTGTTGAAGGTCAGTCCCACCGACGAGCTGGCCTTCATAAAGATCGATGATCCGGGCACCTACCCGGTGGTCGCCGGTGTCGCAAAGCAGCCGTCCGTGCGCGTAGGCACGCCTGTCGCGCTGATGGGCTACCCGCTCGGCACCAGCACGGCGGGAATGGGCGGCGACATCAACAAGATCCGGCCCAAGAGCACGCTCGGACTCGGCACCGTAAGCAAGTTGCTTGCCGACACGCTGCAGTTCGACGCGTTCGCCGCACCGGGATCGAGCGGAAGCGCGGTGTTCGACGCGCGCGGGTTCGTGGTGGGCGTGCTCTTCGGCGGACAGACCGAGAGCAACGGCCGCATCGTGTACGCAGTGCCGAGCGACAAGCTCGCCGCGCAGATGCCGGCGGAAGGGACCGCGATCATCCGCTAGCGTCAGCGAATCCAGCGAAGCACGTCCGGCGGCTTGCGGGGCACCGGAGCAGTCACGCCCGATGGAACGCCGACGATGACCGGTGCGAACGCCTCCACTGCGGCAGGCATTCCGAGCTCCGCCTTGATGTTGGGATCGTTGAGCGCCTGCACCGCGAAGCCGATGCAACAGGTGCCGAGAGAATCCGCGCAGGCGGCCAGCATCAGGTTCTCCGCCGCCAGCCAGCAATCGGCGACGACGAACGAGTGCGCCGGCCAGGAATCGGGCGAGAAGAACTCCGGCGTCAGTCGCGCACAGATCACCACCAGGGTCCCCGCATCGTAGAAGATGTTGAAGTCGGGGTCCGCGAGCGGTGACGTCACGCCGTCGACGGGAGAGCCGGGCGGCTTGAGGACGTTGCCATGGTGCGCCGCGTTCGCGCGAGCCAGCTCCTTCGCCCGGTCGGAAATCCGCTTCAGGAGCTCGCGGTTCTGCACCACGACGAACTGCCATGGTTCCTGATGTCGCGCGGTGGGCGCGTGAACCGCCGCGTCGAGCAGTTTCTTGAGCCGATGCTCTTCGATGACATCCGCCTTGTAGGCGCGAACGGCGCGCCGGCGGTAGAGAACCTCCGTGAACGGGCTGTTCGGGTTGAGTGGCGCAAGGATGTCGGGGGGAGTCGGCATGAGGTGCTCGGAGCGGGGTTGACCTCATGCTGTACTCGACGGCCCTCGCTGTAAGCAGGGAGATCCCTGAGAATATCGCGGGAATCCCCGGCCAGCCCTGCACGGCAACGCCGATGTAAGTCTTCTCCCGACCGTATTGATGGCACTGTCCGGACGCCCATCCCGGAAGACGCACGCCACATTGCCATAGGTCATCCCATCAGGAGAATCCGATGCGTGAGATCCGAACGCTCGTCGTCTATTACTCGCGCAGCGGGCATACGCGGGCCGTGGCAGAGGAAATCGCGCGCGCCCTCGGCGGCGCCGAGGTCGAGGAGATCCGCGACACGGTCGACCGCTCGGGCCTGCGCGGCTATTGGCGATCGTTCCGCGACGCGATACGCAAACGCACGACGACGCTCGTGAACTCCGGAAGGAATGTTGGCGACTACGACCTCGTGGTCGTGGGCGTACCGGTATGGGTGGGCGCCCCGTCGAGTCCGGTGCGCACCTGGCTGATTGCGCACGCCGGTGAGATTCACGCGATCGCGTTCTTCCTGACGCACGGCGGCTCCGCGCGCGATCGCGTGTTCCGTGCGCTGGCGGCGCTGAGCGGCCGCTCCCCTGTCGCGGAGGTGTCCGTGCGCGAGCGAGAGCTGGGCACTCCCGAGGCCAGCGCCCGGATTGCCGCGTTCGCGGACGAAGTGCGGCTGTGGATGTCTTCCGCCGAGTTGCGTTCGATGAAGACGGAGAAGGCTCCCGTCGGCTGACAGCCGGCGAGCGATCGTCTATCGGCGACGCTCGCCGGA
>JADGQS010000237.1 GCA_017881585.1 Gemmatimonadaceae bacterium
GCGCGAGGATCTTCAGCGCGGACTCGGCGTGATCGCGAACCGCTCGGAAGGACTCACGCGTTTTCTCGCGTCGTACACGAAGCTCGCCAAACTTCCGCCGCCGACCTTTGCAAGCGTCGATGTCGCGTCGTGGGTTCAGCGCGGGACGCGGCTCGAATCGCGGCTCCCGATCGAGATCGTGCCGAGCCCGGACGTGACGCTGCAGGCCGACGGCGACCAGCTCGACCAGCTATTGATCAATCTCGTTGCGAACGCCGTGGATGCAGCGCTCTCGACGGGCGGGGGCGTGCGCGTGAACTGGACAACGCGCGGGGATTCGTTCGAATTGACGGTGCAGGATGACGGACGAGGACTGCCGGATTCCGCGAATCTGTTCGTGCCGTTCTTCACGACCAAGCAAGGGGGAACCGGCATCGGGCTCGTGCTGTCGCGGCAGATAGCGGAGGCGCACTCGGGGACGCTGGTGCTCGCAAATCGGGTGGGTGCGCGCGGCTGCGAGGCCCGCCTCACCCTGCCGATGCAGGGGTGACGCAAGCGGAGAGGCTCGAAGAAATCAGAATCGAAGGGAGAGGCAGCTCAGCCCGCCGTCCATCTTCTGAAACTCGGACATGTCGAGCACGATCAAGCCGTAGCCGAGCTGTTCGAGCGTATGCTGCATTCCCGGGAAACCCGCGGCCATCAGCACGTGATCGTTCACGCGGACGCAGTTTGCCGCGTACTCCTCGCCCGGAGTGACGCGCACGAGCTCGTGGTTCTTCAGCGCGGGATGGTCGATGAGCGAATCGATGACAACGATCCGCTCGTCACCGAGTGATGCGATTCCGCTCTTCAGGTGCAGGATGCCCGGAATTGCCCTGATGTCGATGCACGAGGAGCTGTAGCCCGCCCTGGTCAGGAACGCCGCCAGCTGTGCGGCGCCGTCCCAGTTCGTGCGCTGCGAAACACCGATGAGAAAGTGTTCGTCCGCTTCGCAGATGTCGCCGCCGTCGAGGGTGCCCGGCGGCTCGATCGCGTCCGGCGTGATCGCGAGTGCCGCGAATGCCGCGAGTGCCGCACGAATCGCCGTCACCTCGCCGGCCCGGCTCGGTGCACCGGGCCGTGCGAGCACGTTGCAGCGAGGGGAAAGAATCGCGGTGTCCTCGACGAACGTCGCGTCCGGATGCGCGGGGTCTTCGGGCAGGCGCACGAGTTCCAAGCCGCATCGCTCCAGCGCCTCGCAATACCGCGCGTGCTCCTCGAGCGCGAGCGCGAAGTCGGGCGCGCCGAGCGCCACCGACGTGAGACCATCGGCGAAGTTGGAACTCGGAGGACGGACGATCGCGTGCGTAAAGCGGAACGACATCAGAGATTCGGGATTTCTTTCTTCACGACATCGGTGCGGTACAACTTGAACCCGCGCGCGACATAGTGCTCGAACGCCTTCGGATGGTCGAGGCTGCAGGTGTCGAGGATCACGCGCTTCGCGCCCGCCGCCCAAGCCGCTTCCGCGGCGGCCGTGAGCATATGCGCGCCAAGTCCTTTTCCGATGTACGATCCGATCAGGCCGAAGTACTTGATCTCGACGTCGCTGTTCTTGTGGCGCTTGAGTTCGAAGTATCCCGCCGGTATCCCGTCCACGGCCAGGACATACGTGTCGACGTCGGGCTGCGCGAGGTACTCGCGCCACTTCGGAAGGGACCAGCTCAGCCGATCGCTCCAGAAGTAATCCGCGCCGACCGCCGCATAGAAGAACCGGTTGAGCTCCGGCATCGGATGCGGCACGCGCGCCACCGTCACCCCCGGGATCGACGCGCGCTTCGGGCGCAGGTCGCCCGGCGCGGTCATCTCGAGGAACTTGATGGTGACGTCGGTCAGCGGCATCCGGAGCGGGGGTTCAGTTGTACGGTTGGTGACACAACGGTTAAGGTGTCATGTGTGACCGGGAGACGCGAGCGCTTCAACGCACACACCGCCAACGACAACAGGCCCTCATGACCGAACGGCTCTACTACACGGACGCCAGGCTCACCGAATTCACCGCGCGGGTGGTGGAGGTCGCCGGCGACCGTGTGTACCTCGACCGCACCGCGTTCTACCCCACCTCGGGCGGACAGCTCTTCGACGTCGGCGCGCTCGGCGACGCGCGCGTGGTGGACGTGGTGGACGAGAAGGAACGGATCGCGCACGTCCTCGAGAAGCCGGCGCGCTTTTCGCCCAATGACGAGCTCAAGGCGCGCGTCGACTGGACGCGACGATTCGACCACATGCAGCAGCACACCGGCCAGCACCTGCTTTCAGCCGTGTTCGAGGAACTCTTCGGGCACAAGACGGTGAGCGTGCATTTCGGCGACGAATCCTCCACGCTCGATCTCGACGTCGCCTCGCTCCCGAAAGATCGCGCACTGAAAGCCGAACGGCGCGTAAATGAGATCGTGTTCGAGAACCGCCCCGTGACGGTGACGTTCGAGGATGCCGCGTCCGCCGCCGGCCTGCGGAAGGCCGCCGATCGCACGGGGGAGATCCGGGTCGTCGAGATCGAGGGAATCGACCGGAGCGCATGCGGCGGCACGCACGTGCGCGGCACCGGAGAGATCGGCCCGGTGGTCGTCCGGCGCATCGAGAAGTCCAAGCAATCGACACGCGTCGAGTTCCTGTGCGGCTGGCGTGCGCTCGCCCGGGCACGCGCGGACTTCGACGCGCTCTCGACCATCGCGGCTTCGTTGACGGCGTCGATCGACGAAGTGCCCGCACTCGTGTCGGCGCAGGCTGCGCACTTGAAGGAAGCGGAGACGGAC
>JADGQS010000087.1 GCA_017881585.1 Gemmatimonadaceae bacterium
CATCGCGACCGACAGCGTGCCCTCGTACCGGCGCTGGACGGTGTTGTACATGCCGGTTGCCGCGCAGTCGCGCTCGCGCTGCGCCGCGATCTCCTTTCCCCGGGCGCGCATCGCTTGGTTGAGCAGCGAATCGCGCAGAGTGCGGTTCGTCTTCGCGCTGTCGAGGCTGTCCCTGAGCACGGCCAACCTCGAAACCGTCCGCGGGGGAATCGGCAGCGGCGCCGTGAGCGCGTTCACGCTCGCATAGCTGAACTTCTGCTCCACCGTCACGGGCACCCTGATGAACATCACCTGCGCCTCGCCTTCGAGCGCCTGCGTGCGCGGAAGCCAGAAGCGCTGGTTGTAGAGCCCGTACTCCATCGTGATGGCGGAAATGTCTACCTTCAGCGGTGACACGATCGCCTTCACCAGCGCCGGCGGATCGTCGTTTCCGTTGTTGCGGTCGAGTCGGCCCCGGCCGCCGCGCCCATCGCGTCCGCGGCCCTGCGGCACATCATTCGCCGCAACATCACCAGCACGTCCGTTGGCCTTGTTCGCACTGTCGCGCGCCGCGCGGTCCTTCTTCTGCACCTCATTCTCGTCCTTGACCTCGGCCCACACGTCCATCGGCATCGAGATCCGGTAGACCGCACGCACGAGATGCGCCGTCGTCTCGTCGAACCAGAACGAGCCGACGCTCAGGTTCCACTTGGGCCAGCGCGCCTCGATCTTCAGCTCGCGCAGGGTGATGCGCTTGTTGTCCGGCAGCGTCATGATCACCGAGTCGCCCGTCTGGTACGTGTAGTACGCCTCGGCGCCCTCGGCGATCGGGTGCACGAACTGCGTTTCGTCCACTTCCGACTGGGCGAGCCCGCCGCCGATCCACAGATCGTTGCGGCCGGGATAATACGGAATCGGTGACATCCCCCGGATGTTCACCCCGCCGTTGCCGCCCCGCTTGCCGTTCTTGCCCTCCAGCCCGGCGATCGGCATGACGGCGCGGCTCCCCTTCACGTCCACGAGCGCGCCGCGTCCCTTCTCCCATTGCACGCGCGACACCTCCTCCGCGCGCATCGCGAGCCGGTCACGGCCGAACGCCTTGAATCCGAGTCCGGCGGAGACGCGCTGATAGGTGGTCGCGTCGTAGCTCGCGAGCGCCGAGTCCTGCTTGAGCCGCGCGGCGCGGGCGCGAAGCAGGAGATCCTTTGCAGCGGGATCCTTGAACGCGCTCGCGCGCATCGCGTCGGTGAGTGGAATGCGATGGAACGTCTGCGGCCGCCGCGGCGGCGCTCCCGCCTCATACCGCGCCTCGAGTTCCGCACGCTGGAGCTTCTCGCGCGCCTTCTGCGCCGAATCGGAACCGATGGTGACGCCCACCTGCACCTGGAAGGCGATCGCGATCGGAAGCAAGACCATCATCAGCGGTATCTCCTCATGGTGGAGCCCGGCATGTGCAATTGATACGGAGGGGGTGGCCTTGGGGTTTCGGACGGCTTCGATTTATCATTCTACCCCGCCCGCCCCACCCTTGCGCCCTTCCTCGATGCAAGCTGCAGTCCACAAGAGCGCCGCACTCGTCGTTCGCGGTCTCCGAAAGTCGTATGGCGACGTCGTCGCGGTCGACGGGCTCGACCTCGACGTGGGAGCGCAGGAGTGCTTCGGCCTCCTGGGCCCCAACGGCGCGGGGAAGACCACGACCATCGAGATCTGCGAGGGGCTCGTCGATCGCGATTCCGGCGACGTCGAGATGCTCGGCCGCACGTGGGAACAGGATCCCAAGGCGCTGCGCCAGCGCATCGGGATCTCGCTCCAGGAAACACAGCTCTCCGACAAGCTCACCGTCCGCGAGACCCTCGCGCTCTTCCGCAGCTTCTACGAGCATCCTCACGACGTGAGCCACGTGCTCGCCCAGGTGCAGCTCGAGGAGAAGGCAAACGCGCGCATCAGCACGCTGTCGGGCGGACAGAAGCAGCGCCTCGCGGTGGCGTGCGCGCTGATCGGCGATCCCGAGCTGCTCTTTCTCGACGAGCCCACCACCGGTCTCGACCCGCAGTCGCGCCGGCAGATGTGGGACGTGATCGACAAGTTCCGCGCGAGCGGACATTCGATCGTGCTGACCACGCACTACATGGACGAAGCCGAGCGGCTGTGCGACCGCATCGCGATCGTGGATCACGGCAGGGTCATCGCGCGGGGCACGCCGAGGGAACTCATCGCGTCGCTCGGTGCGGAACAGATGATCGAGTTCGCGTCGGAGGGAACGGCGGCGATCGACCTCGGCGAGCTCAGGCAGCTCGAAGGAATCATCGACGCCCGTCTCGATGCGGGAACGTACTCGCTCCAGGCGAAGGAGCTGCACCGCGCGGTGCCGGCGCTGCTGGCGTATCTCGCGTCGCGCGGCGCGCCGCTCACCGAACTGAAAACGCATTCGGCGACGCTCGAGGACGTGTTCGTGTCGCTCACCGGGAGGCACCTGCGCGATGAGTGAGACCCGGGAGCCGCGGCGCACCCCGCGCACGTGGCGCGACGCACAGATCGTTCAGCTGACGCTCGTCCGCTTTCGCGAGTTCCTTCGCGAGCCGGAGGCGCTCTTCTGGGTGTTCATCTTTCCCGTGCTGCTCACCGCGGGGCTCGGCCTCGCGTTTCGCAGCAAGCCGGTGGACACCGCGACGGTCGCCGTCGTCACGGCCGACATCCATGCGCCGCCGCACGTCGGCGAACTGCTCGCGCGGTCGAAGAGCGTCGTCGTTCGTGCGATGACGGTCGACTCCGCGATGGAGGCGCTCCGCACCGGAAGGGTGGCACTCATCGCGATCGAGGACCTCGGCGGAAGGATTTCGTACCGCTACGATCCGGCGCGCGACGAATCCCGGACCGCGCGGCTGATCGTCGACGACGCCCTGCAGCATGCGGCCGGCCGTGTGGAGCCCGTCGCCACGTCCGACGACTACGTCACCGCGCCCGGCTCACGGTACGTGGACTTCCTGGTTCCCGGCCTGCTCGGCATGAACCTGCTCGGCAGCGGCGTCTGGGGACTCGGCTTCGCCATGGTGGACTTGCGCCGCAAGCGGCTGCTGAAGCGACTCATCGCCACGCCGATGTCGCGCCCGCAGTTCTTCGCGTCGTTCCTGATCTCGCGACTCGTCGTGCTCTCGTTCGAGGTGATCGCGCTCGTGGGATTCGGCGTGCTCGTTTTTCACGTCCCGCTGCGCGGGTCGCTCTGGTCACTGCTGTTCATCGCCGTGTTCGGCGCGCTCAGCTTCAGCGGACTCGGCCTGCTCGTCGGCACGCGGGCGAAGACGGTGGAAGCGGTTTCCGGTCTCGCGAACGCGATCATGCTTCCGATGTGGGTCCTGTCGGGAACGTTCTTTTCCGCGAGCCATTTTCCGGACGTCATGCAGCCCTTCGTGCGCGCGCTGCCGCTCACGGCGGTGAACGATGCCCTGCGGGCCAACATGCTGCAGGGTGCGTCGCTCGGCGCCGTGATGCCGCAGCTCGGCGTGATCGCGTTCTGGGTCGTGGCGTGCTATGCGGTGGCGTTGAAGCTCTTTCGGTGGCGGTAATACAATACAACGGCAACGCTCCCACCTGACACCTGTCAGACAACTGCAGCCTCCAGACAACGGCCTCATTACCGATCAGCCCGCGATTCGGTAATGAGGCCGTTGTCTGATGGCTAATGTCTGATGGCTGTTAGTTGAGAGCGTTGCCGTTGCATTAGCTCTTCGCTTCGGTTGCCGCCGACTTCCTTCCGTGCCCCGGCACCATGTATTCGTCCGTGTGCGGCCGCTGCGGGAGGTTCATGAAGCCAATCGCCTTCAACCTCCAGTCGTCCAGAATCTCGTAGATCGTCGGAATCACGAGCAGCGTCAGCACGGTGGAGGTGATCACGCCGCCGATGATCGCGCGGCCGAGCGGGGCGCGGAAATCCGCGCCTTCGCCACGCCCGAGCGCCACCGGAATCATGCCCGCGATCAGGGCGAGCGTTGTCATCATGATCGGCCGCAGTCGCACGCGCCCGGCCTCGATGATCGCCGTGCGCCGGTCCTTTCCCGATTCCTGGCCCCACTTCGCGAAGTCGATCAACAGGATCGCATTCTTCGCGACGATGCCCATGAGCAGGATCACGCCGATCAGCGACATGATGTTCAGCGTGCCGTGCGTGATGAGCAGCGCGAGCACCACGCCGATCAGCGAGAGCGGGAGCGAGATCATGATCGCGAGCGGCTCGAGGAACGAGCCGAACTGGATCACGAGGATCAGGTACATCAGGAGCACGGCGACGCCCATGGCCTCGAACATGCGGGTGAACACCTGCTGCTGGTCCTTCACCTCGCCGCCTGCGGTGATCCGGTACCCCGTCGGCAGCGCGAACCCCGCGAGCTTGGCGGTGATGTCGGCATTCACTACGCCGAGCGAGCGTCCCTGCGTGTTGGCTTCGACCACCACAACGTTGTCGCGGTCGAGATGGCTGATGATCGCAGGACCGAGCCCCGCTGATACCGTCGCGATCTGCCCGAGCGGCATCACGGTCTCCCTTCCTCCCGCCGCTCCGCCGCCCACGACGAGCGGAAGCCGCTCGATGTCGGAGATTTTCGTGCGCGCCTCGGGCGTCAGCCGGATCCGTACTTTTCTGTTTTCTCCCGCGGGATCGACCCAGTCGCCCGCGTCGATTCCCGCGAACGCCGGCCTCAGCGACTGCGCAACCTGTCCCACGGTCACTCCCATCGAGCCGGCGAGCGCGCGATTGAGGTTGATCTCCAGCTCCGGTCTCTGCCCCTTCGTGGAGAGCCCGACATCCACCGCATTCGGCACGCTCTTCACGATCTTCATCACCGAATCGGCGAGCCGGTTGAGTATCACCGCGTCGGCGCCTCGCAGCTCCACCTGGATCTGCTTGCGGATACCGCCGAAGGCGCTCGTGAACACGTAGACGTTTGCGCCGCCGATCTGCTGCGCTTCCTTTCGCATCATCTCGCCGAAATCACTCTGCGAAATCGTCCGGTTCTTTTTCGGCACCATACGCACGTATACGCTGCCAAGGTCCGCCCCGCCGATCGTGCCGCCCGGCTGCTGGCCTGCGCCCGATCCCCCGACGGTGGAGAACGTGTATTCGGTCAGGTTCGTGTGACTTCGCGCGCGCCTCGCCGTTTCCTCCGTCTTCATCTTCGTATACGCGAGGTTCGAGCCCGGCGGCGTCTCCACCTGCATCGTGAGCTCGCTGCGGTCGGAGGTCGGTATGAATCCGAATCCGCCGAACTCCACCTGCAGGACGATCGCGCTGGCGAGCGCCACGACGGCGAGCGTCACCATCCACCAGCGATGGTCGAGCGCCCAGCCGATGACCCGCGTGTAGCGATCGGCCTGCCGGTTGAACCAGTCGTTGAACCGGTCGAGCACGCGGGCGATCGGGTTGCGGCGCTCGTGACTCTCGACCTGCGGATCGGCCCAGTATGCCGAGAGCATCGGGTCGAGCGAGAACGAGACGAACAGCGAGACGAGCACCGCGCACGCGATGGTCAGCGCGAACGGCTTGAACCATTGTCCCGCCACGTCACCCATGAACGCGATCGGCACGAACACCGCGACGATCGAAAACGTCGTCGCCGTCACGGCAAGTCCGATCTGGTCGGTGCCGTCGTGCGACGCCTTGAAGTGGTCCTTCCCCATCTCGATGTGGCGCACGATGTTCTCGCGCACCACGATCGCGTCGTCGATGAGGATGCCGATCGCGAGCGAGAGCCCGAGCAGCGACATCGTGTTCAGCGTGAAGCCGAACGCGTACACGGCGATGAAGCTCGAGAGCACCGACACCGGCAGCGCGAGGCCGGTGATCACGGTCGAACGCCACGAGTTCAGGAAGAGGAACACGACCAGCACGGTGAGCAGCGCGCCCTCGACCAGCGCCTCCTCCACGTTCCGCACCGAACGGTCGACGTGGTCGCCCGAGTTCTGGACGACGTCGAGACGCGTGCCCTTCGGAAGCGTCGCCGAAATGGCCTTCACCTTCTCGAGCACCTGCGCCGACACCTGCGACGTGCTGAACCCCTTCGACTTCTTCACCATCACGCCGACCGCGTCGCGCCCGTTGTAGAGCGCGGACGACGTCGGCTCCGCCGTGCCGTCGCGCGCCGTCGCGACTTCGCCGAGGCGGATCGTGCGGCCGTTCTTCTGCGCCACGATCAGCGCGAGAAAATCCTCCGGCGTCTCGAGCTTGCCCCTGAGCCGGATCGCGCGCTCGTCGAGCGAGCCGTTCACCTTGCCCACGGGCGCCGCGAGGTTCTGCGCCTGCAGCGCCGCGACGAGCTGCGACACGCTGACCCCCGCCGCCTGCATCGCGTCGGGCTTGATCTCCACCGTGAGCTCGCGCTCGATGCCGCCCACGACGCTCGCTTCCGCCACGCCGGGAATCGCGCGCAGTTCCTTCGTCAGCCCCGGATCCGCGATGCGCGTCAGGCTCGGCGCGTCGAGCGTGGTCGAGTTGAGCGAGAGCTGCACGATCGGCATGTCGGAAGGATCGAATCGCGAGAGCACCGGCTCCTTAATTTCCACCGGCAGCTGGTCGCGGATCGACGAGATCTTGTCGCGAATGTCCTGCGACGCCTGCTGGATGTCCTTCTGGAAGACGAAGAACACCGTGATGTTCGCGAAGCCGTCCTGCGCCGTGCCCTGCATGCGGTCGACACCGCTGATGCCGGAGATCGACTCTTCGATCCGGTCGAGCACCTCGCGCTCGACGACGTCCGGCGATGCGCCCGGATACGGAACCGAGACGTTGACGATGGGCTGCACCACGTCGGGGAACTCGTCCGTCTGCAGCTGCGTGAGCGAGAACACGCCGAACACGACGAGCGTCACCATCGAGACGATGGTGACGATCGGCCGCTTGATCGCGAAGTCGGATATGAACACGGCGGCGCCTCAGTTCTTCTTCGGTTGGTCGGCCGACGGCGGCGCCGCCGAGACCTTCACGGGTGCGCCCGGCGTAATGCCCTGCGCCGCGCCGATGAGCAGCGTGTCGCCCGCCGCGAGGCCGCTCTTGATCTCGACCACATCGGATCCTTCGTCGCGCATGCCGAGCGACACTTCGACGACCTCGGCCTTTCCGTTCTTGAGCCTCGTCACCAGCGGCTTCACGCCGCGCTGATCGATCGCCGCCGCCGGAACCGTGAGGCCCTGGCGCGTCGAGCTCGCGACGCGGCCCGTGGCGTACAGGCCCGCCACGAGGCCGTTGCCCGAGTTCGGAATGCGCACGTAGAGGCGCACCTGCCGCGTCATCGGGTCCGCGCTCGGGAAGACGCTCGTGATCGTTCCGGTGAAGTCACGCCCGGGATAGCCGCTGACCACGAACTTCACGGGCGAGCCGACGTGAACGAGGCCGAGCTGGTCGGCGGGCACGGCGCCCTCCAGCCGCATCGTGCCCGGGTCCACGAGAGTGAAGAGCGGAGATCCCGGACTGACGATGTCGCCGGCGTTCACCTGCCGCTCGCTCACGACGCCGTCGTACGGCGCCTTGATGACCGTGTTGTCGAGATTCTTCTGCGCGCTCGCCAGCCGCGACTTCGCGTCCTCGAGCGCCGCCTGAGCGGCGAGGTCGTTGCGCTTCGCCGACTCGAGCGCGTTGTCGGCTATCGCGCCGGCGGCGAGCAGTTTTTCGGAGCGCCCCGCCTCGCGATGCGCGATGTCGGCCGCGAGCAGCGCTTGCGTCACCGCGCTCTTCGCGGAGAGCCACGCCTCGCGCAGGACCGTGTCGTCCACGCGCGCCAGGGGCGCACCCTTCGCCACGCGCGCACCGGGATCGGCGAGCACCGCGACCACCGCGCCCGACACCTCGGAACGGATCGACGCGGTCTTCTCCGCCGCGAGCGACCCCGAGATCGCGGGGCCGCTGTTGAGCGTCGAGATGGAAATTACGGTGATCGCCTCGGGCCCCACGGAGACGAGAGCGGGACCGGCCGTCGCCGACGCGTCGGCGGGGACCTTGCCGCACCCGGCCGAAAAGAGGAGGACGGCGACGATCAGTGTCGTAGTGCGACTCGCGAGCATCGGAGTGTTCCTGGCATGAGTTCTCATCGGTGTTTTCTCGTATTGGTCGGTGGCGGGCGGACGGGCCACTATCTGTTCGCTGGAGCGGCGGTCGATCCCACCGGCAGGTCCTTCAGGAGTGCGACCCGCAGTCGCGCCACTTCGAGGTCGCGCGCCGCGAGCACCCGGTTCAGCCGGGCCTGCTCGTACTGCGTCCTCGACTGCTGCAGTTCCACCTGCGTCGAAATCCCCTCCCGGAACCGCACTTCGGCAATCGCATAGGCGCGCGCGGCTTGCGTGTCGGTGCCCACGCTTGCCGCATAACTCGCGTCCGCTTCCTCGAGCTGGGCCAGCGCGGTGCGGGCGTCGAGCGCCGCGAGCTCCCTCACCTGGTCGAGCGACTGCCGCGCCTCGGCGAGATTCGCCTCCGCGACCATCCGGTCTCCCGTGAGCTTGCCGCCGAGGAAGATCGGCACGGAGAGCCCGAGCGACACCGTCCAGTTCGGGTAGTAGGCGCCGAACACGTTGTGGCCGAGCCCGGCGTCCACCGGATATCCGTAGCGCTGGTACGTCGAGCTGACCTGCGCGGACGGGAGCCGCTCCCACTTCGCCGCGCGGAGCGCGTACTCCTGCGCCGTGATGTTGGCCTCCGCCTGGCGCACGCTCGAGCGATGACTCACGCTCGTGTCGGGCAGCAGCCCGCGATCGCCGCCCGGCATCGTGATCGGCTGGTTGAGCTGCAGCGGCCTCGGCAGCGAATCCGCGATGCCTTCGTCGCGAATGGACGTCGTGAGGGTGATCGGTTGCGTGAGCGAAATCCCGAGCAGCTGGCGCAGCCGCAGGAACGCGATTTCGCGATTGCTCTTCGCCTGGATCACCACGGGACGCTGGTTGTCGCGTGCGACCCGCGCGCGAAGGAGGTCGAACTCCGCGGCCGCGCCCACCTGCCGCGACACGGTCGTCTGCTGCAGCGTGCGCTCCGCCTGCACGAGCGTGCTGTCCTCGATCTCGACGAGCTTGTCGCTGGCGACCGCGTTGAAGTAGGCCTGCGCGACGTCGAGTGCGACCTGTGCGCGCGCCGCGTCGAGGCCGATATCGGCGGAAGTGCGGGCCGCCGCCGCGCCCTGTACGGCCGACGTGACACGTCCCGCAGTGAAGAGGTTCTGCGACAGCGTCACGCCCAGGATCATCGTGTTCGGTGCGGCAAAGATCTTCTCGAGCGACTGCAGGCTGCCCGAGCTGCCGCCGGATCCGCTCTTCGACGTGGTATCGGCCGGCGCGGAACCCGCGATGGCGGCGAACTGGCTCTGAAGGAGGCGCTGGTACGCCAGCGACCCGTTGACCTGCGGAAGGTATTGCGACCGCGCCTGGTATTGCCCGCCCCGCGCGCGCAACACGCTGGCCTCGGCGGTCTTCACTGTGTGGCTGATGAGGCCGCCGAGCCGGAGCGCATCGTCGAGCGAGAGCGCGGTCGCCGGTGCGCCGGTCTGCTGCGCAGAGGGTGCTGCCTGCTGGGCGCGCAGCGGCGCGGCCGCGCCCGCGAGCACCAGGATCATGCCGGCCATCAGCGCGCGGCGGCGCCCACTCCCATGTCCCTTCTGGACCGCGGTGTCGAAGCCGAGCGACTTGAGGCACAGGCGGGCGTAGAGGCCCGGCGAGGCGGACGACGGCTGCGGGAACGCATGCGGCATCATGTCGCGCGCGATGGCGTCGTGGAACACCGTGCTGATGAGCATCGACGCGGCAGCCGGCACATCGGCCGTGCTGTTCGTGAAGCCGGCGCGGTGGAGCCGCTTCAGGTATTCACGCAGCGACGCGTAGGTCGCGCTCGCACCATGCGTGATGCACTTCGGCATGTCGGGGTTCTCCTCGAACTCGCTCATCGCCTTGCGGATGATCGAGCGCATGTTGCTGATGGCGCGCCGCTTGTGCGTACACCACGCGGTGAGTTCGGCGAGCGGGTCCACGGGAACCGCGGGAAGCTCCGCGCGGGTCGGCTCGACGCCGTGCACGCGGAGCGCCTCGAGGAGCAGCGCCGTCTTGCTTCCGAACAGGCGGAAGAGCGTCACTTCGTTGACGTCGGCCTCCTGCGCGATGCGGCGGGTGGTGGTGCCACGGAAGCCGTGCTCGCCGTACAGCCGGGCGGCGGCGTCGAGGATCTGGTCGCGAGTGGGTGCGGTCATGGGTCGTCGGGTGATTTCAATGCGGCTGAGGGCCGCGGATGCAAGTGGTCACTTGCATGGAAAGCAAGCGGATACTTGCACAGAACGCAACGGGGGTGGCCGGGGTTTCAATCGCGGCAGGTGTCGCAGACTGTCCCGAGCCGGAATCGGCGCCCTGGTGCCGCTAGCAAGACGAGATTGTCCCCACCGCCTTGCCGCCCTATGTTGCAACCCATGCCGCGGCGTGCCCTGCCTCTCGCTGCATCCCCGTCATTCGCCAAGCTCGGCATCTTGACTGTCGGGATCTGGTTGTCGGCGTGCGTTGCTCCCGCGCTACAGATGAACCCGGCGTCGAATCTCGTGAACGTTCGCGGCA
>JADGQS010000088.1 GCA_017881585.1 Gemmatimonadaceae bacterium
GATGTGCGCGGCGACACGGCCAAGTCGCCCGCCATCAAGTCGCTCTTCACCCCGAAGGCCGATACCACCCCGAAGAATGCGGCCGCCGACTCCACGTCGACGACCGGTCCGTTCTCGAAGCTCGTCATCTCCGGGCAGGCGCTCAGCAGCCCGGTGCCCGGCCTGTTCTTCGTCGCAGCGTCCGACCAGGCCGAGATCGACTCGTACCTGCAGAACGTGGACATCCAGGCGGCACTCCCGCCGGGCAAGGTGCTCCGCTGGGGCGCCGATTCGATGGTCGTGAACGGCCGCGCGCTAATTCCGCTCTACGTGCTCGATGCGCGCCCGATCATCACGGGCGACGCGCTCACCGACGCGCAGCCGACCATGGAGCCGATCGAGGGCACGGTCGTCATCTTCACGCTGAGCAATGAAGGCGGCCGCAAGTTCAAGACCGAGACCGGCAAGCATGTGAAGGACTACATGGCGATCGTCCTCGACGATCGCGTGATGAGCGCACCGGTCATCCAGAGCGCCATCGGCACGCACGGCCAGATCACGATGGGCGGCAAGGATCTCGCCGCCGCGCAGGATCTCGCGATCGTGCTGCGGGCCGGCGCACTGCCGGTGCCGCTCAAGGTCGAGGAAGTGCGCGCGATCGGCGCGAGCCTCGGCGCCGACTCGGTTTCCAAGGCCATCCGGGCCGGCGTCATCGCCGTCATGCTCGTCGTCGTCATCATGCTCGGCTACTATCGCTTCGCGGGCTTGCTGGCCGTGTTCGGCCTGACGCTCTACATGCTCTTCACGCTCGCCGCGCTCGCGGGATTCAGCGCCGTGCTCACGCTCCCCGGACTCGCGGGATTCGTGCTCTCGATCGGCATCGCCGTCGACGCGAACGTGCTGATCTTCGAGCGCATTCGCGAGGAGATGGTGCACGGCAAGGCCATCCGCACCGCCATCGACGAGGGCTTCAAGCACGCGATGAGCGCCATCATCGACTCGAACGTTTCCACGGCGCTGACCGCCGCGGTCCTCTACCAGTACGGCACGGGGCCCGTGAAGGGCTTCGCCGTGACACTCATCGCCGGCATCGCGGCATCGATGATCTCGTCGATCTTCGTGGTGAAGACCTTCTTCCTGGTCTGGCTGAACCGTAACCGAACCGCCGAGACGCTGAGCATCTGATGCTGCGAATCCTGCACGATACGAAAATCGATTTCATCCGCTGGTGGCGCTGGGCCGCAGGGCTCACGATCGGGTTCATCCTCATCGGGCTCGGCTCGCTCGCCATCAAGGGCGGATTCGACTACAGCGTCGAATTCACCGGCGGCACGCTGATGCAGCTCCACTTCACGACGGCGCCCGATGCGGGAAAGATCCGCGCCGCGCTCGATGCCGGCGGCATCAAGGACGCCGAAATCGCGACATTCGGCACCCCGAGTGACTTCACGGTTCGCGCGCGTTCGGACGTGGAAGCCGGCGGCGCCGACTCGTCGTCGCGCAAGATTGAGACGCTGCTCGTGAACGGCTTCGGCCGCGACGCGTTCAAGGTCGTGCGCACGGAGGCCGTCGGCCCGAAGGTCGGCACCGAGCTCAAGCGCGGCGCGATCACCGCGATCCTCGTGTCGTTCTTCGTCACGCTCGTATACCTCGCCATCCGCTTCGACTGGCGCTTCGGCGTCGCGGCGACCATCGCGACGATGCACGACATCCTGACGACCGTCGCGTTCATGAAGATCCTGCACCTCGAGGTCTCGCTCACGGTCATCGCCGCGCTGCTGACCGTGATCGGATATTCGCTGAACGACACGATCATCATCTTCGACCGCGTGCGCGAGAACCTGCGCAAGAACCGGCGCGAGCCCCTCTACAACACGCTCAATCGCTCGGTGAACGAGACGCTGCCGCGTTCCGTCCTGACGCACGCCACGGCGCTCGCCGCCACGCTGGCGCTGCTCTTCTTCGCGGGCGAAGTGATCCGGCCGTTCGCGTGGGTCATGGCCTTCGGTATCTTCACCGGCAC
Organism: Gemmatimonadaceae bacterium; assembly: GCA_017881585.1. Lineage (GTDB taxonomy): Bacteria > Gemmatimonadota > Gemmatimonadetes > Gemmatimonadales > Gemmatimonadaceae > Fen-1231. The sequence goes on from JADGQS010000088.1 coordinate 2,003, forward strand.
GTTCAGCTCGGTCTACGTCGCGTCGCCGATCCTGCTCTGGATCGAGACGAAGTATCCGCGCGAGAACACGGCGAAGTCGGCGAAGTCGGTGAGGGCCAAGACGGCGTAACCTCGCCGCACCACGTGGTTTCTACGGGACCGGCGAATGCGTTTTCTCGACTCGCACGCTCACCTCGCCGATCCCGCGTTCGACGCCGATCGCGATGACGTGATCGCGCGCGCCCGCGCCGCCGGTGCCGCTGCGATCGTCGCCATCGGCGAGTCGCTGGCCGCCGCCGCCCGCTCGCGTGATGTCGCGGCCGCGCATGCGGGGTTCGTCTACTTCACGGCCGGCGTGCATCCGCACGATGCGGCGTCGTTCGACCCCGTGCACGATCCCGCCGCGATTCGCACGGAGGTGGAGCGGGGAGCCGTCGCCATCGGCGAGTGCGGGCTCGACTACCACTACGACCATTCGCCGCGCCCGCTCCAGCGCCGCGCGTTCGCCGCGCAGCTCGCGCTCGCGGGGGAGACCGCTCGCCCGGTCGTCGTGCACACGCGCGAGGCCGAGGACGATACCGCAGCGATGATACGCGAGGCCGGCGCTGCGGGCATCGGCGGCGTTCTGCACTGCTTTACGGGCTCGCATGCCCTCGCCCACGCGGCCCTCGAATCGGGATGGTACATTTCGTTCAGCGGCATCGTCACGTTCAAGAAGTGGGTCGACGACGACCTGCTGCGACTCGTTCCCGACGACCGTCTGCTGGTGGAATCCGACTCGCCATATCTCGCGCCAGTTCCGGATCGCGGAAAGCGCAACGAGCCGGCGTGGGTCGCCCGCACGGTCGAGCGCGTCGCCGCGGCACGCGGGTCAACGCCTGAGGCCGTCGGGGAACTCGCCGTCTCGAATGCCACACGTTTCTTCGGTCTTCATCCAGCATGAAAGGGGTCACACCATGAGCGTACGCTACCTGCAAACCGCAGACGCACCCGAGGCCATCGGCCCGTACTCGCAGGCCACCGTCGCAGGCGGATTCCTGTTCACCGCCGGCCAGATCGCGCTCGATCCGAAGACCGCGCAGGTCGTCGAGGGTGACGCCGCCGCACAGACCCAACAGGTCATGAAGAACCTCACGGCCGTGCTCGCGAACGCCGGCTGCAGCTGGGCCGAGGTGACCAAGACGACGATCTTCCTCGTGGACATGGCCGACTTCGCGCAGGTGAACGAGGTGTACGCGAAGCACATCGGCGGATCGCGTCCGGCGCGCTCCACCGTGGCGGTCGCCGGTCTTCCGCGCGGCGTGCGCGTGGAGATCGAGTGCGTGGCCAAAGTCGGCTGAGCGGCTGGAGACCCACGTGGCCACCGCGACGAAAGAGGACGTGATTCGCCTCACGCAGTTCGCGCGCTGCGCGGGCTGTGCGGCCAAGATGGGCCCCGGTGACCTGGCCGCCGCGCTCGCACCGCTCGAGCGCCGCACCGACCCGCGGATCCTCGTGGGCCGCGAGACGTTCGACGACGCCGGCGTCTTCCAGCTCTCGCCCGAACTGGCGCTGGTGCAGACGCTCGACTTCTTCGCGCCGATCGTCGACGATCCGTACGACTTCGGGCGCGTCGCCGCCACGAACGCGCTCTCCGATGTCTTCGCGATGGGCGGCGAGCCGATCACCGCGATGAACATCGTCGGCTTTCCCGTCGGTCAGCTTCCGCTCACCGTGCTCACCGATATGCTGCGCGGCGGACAGGACGCCGTGCACGAAGCCGGCGCGTTCATCGTCGGCGGCCACACCATCACCGACGAAGAACTCAAGTACGGCCTCTCGGTCACGGGCACGATTCATCCGACGCGCATGCTCACGAACGCCGCCGCGAAACCGGGCGATGCGCTCGTGCTCACGAAGGCGATCGGCACCGGCATTCTCTCGACTGCCGCCAAGCGCGGCGCACTTGGCGAAGGGGAACGAGCTGCGCTCGTGAAGTCGATGACCACGCTGAACGCCGTCGCGAGCCGCGCCGCCGTCGCGATGGGCCTGCACTGCGCGACCGACGTCACCGGCTTCGGCCTCCTCGGCCACGCCTCGCACGTCGCGCGGGCGAGCAAGGTCACCCTGCGCATCGATACGGCGCGCGTGCCCCTCCTGCCGGGCACGCGCGCGGCGCTGGCCGCCGGCGCGCTCACGGGCGGTGCCGCGAGAAACGATCGCTATCTGGAACCGCTCGTGGACTGGGGGCGTATCACGAGTGAAGAACGCGCCTTCCTCGTGGATCCCCAGACCTCGGGTGGACTGTTGGTTGCTGTCCCGTTGGAGAAGCTGGCCGGGTATCTCGGCCGTGTCGACGGTGCCGTGCAGATCGGCGAAGTGCGGGAGCGTTCTCATTCTGGTGAATGGCTCAGTCTTCAAAACTGATGCGACCTGACGACGTCGGGTTGGGTGGGTTCGATTCCCATACGCTCCCGCCAGCCGGCCTCGCGCTGCGGGTGGCGGTCCTGGTGCTCTGCGTGGCCGCCACCGCGTTTGCGCAGAAGCCCGACAGCGTCGGGCTCAAGGCCTCGAGCACCGACACGGTGCCGCAGGCGTCGACGCGCGTGCGCAAGCCGTTCGTCGCGCCGCCGATCTCGCCGCGCCGCGCGTTCGTGTATTCCGCGCTGATTCCCGGCATGGGCCAGGCCGCGCTCGACCGGAAGTACACCGGGGCCGTGTTCTTTCTCATCGAGACGATGTCATGGGCGCTCCTCCGCCGTTCGGCGGACGACGAGCGGATCGCAAAAGCGTTCGTCGGCGATTCCGTGCCGCAGTCGTACACGATCGATCCAGGCACCGGCCTTGCGCTGCGCGACGGCCACGGCAATCCGGTCGTCGCCACGTGGGCGCAGACGCGCTACACGCAGGATCTCGTGCGCGCCCGCGCCCTGCACGTCGAGGACTGGGTCGCGGTGATCCTGTTCAACCACCTGTTCTCGGGCGCCGACGCCTACGTCGCGGCGAACCTCTGGGATCTCCCGCAGCACCTGGGCGTCCGCGCGGCTCCGCTCCGCGGCGGCGGCGCGGCGATGACGTTCACGCTCACCTTCCGCTAGCGGGCCGCTCGACCTGCTGCAGCACGCGGACGGCGTCGCCGTCGAGGCGCGCGAGCTCGAGGTGATCGGTGCTGATGCGCAGGAACGTTGGCCCGTCCATCCACGCCCCGGGATTCGCCATCACGGCGCCGCGCGCGGATTTCCCGATCACGGGCTCGTGCGAGTGTCCGTACAAGTAGAGCTGCAACGACGGCTCGGCCACGAGCTTGTCGAGCGCCACTCGCGCGAGCCCTTCGCCACGGTCGCGCGGCCGCATGTTGCGGCTCGTGTGCGACGTGCGCAGCGCGATCCACGTCGCGATGTCCGGATGAATCCACCGAAAGAGGCGGATCGCGAGCGGGTTGCGCAACACCGCGCGCAGGCGGCGATACGGCGCGTCTTCCTTGTCGCGGAGCCCGTCACCGTGCTCGATCAGCACGTTCCATCCGGCGATCGAACCGCGCCACGGTCCCACGTGGTACGTCACACCCACATCACGTGTGAGAATCTCGCCGCCCCAGCAGTCGTGATTTCCGGCGATCCAGAGCACCGCCACTCCGGCCTCGCGCAGCGCCGCGATGGCCGCGAGCGTGCGGAATCCCACGCGCGGCATCACGTGTTTCCACTCGAACCAGAAGTCGAACATGTCGCCGTTCAGCACGACGGTTTTCGCTTCGGTCTTCGCGCGCTCCAGCAGTGCCAGCAGGGTCGTCTCGGCCTCCGCGGGGGCGGGGCCGAGGTGCGCATCCGAGAGCACGAAGCACGGGCCGTGAAGCATCGGGAGAACCTATCAGCCCGCACGATCCTTTACAAAGCCGTCTCTCTGGAATTACTTGCTCTCGTGCCCACAACCACCACTGAAGTCCGCGTTCGCTACGCTGAAACCGACCAGATGCAGGTCGTGTATCACTCCAACTACCTCATCTGGTGTGAGGTCGGCCGCACGGACTTCATGCGCCAGCATGGCATGAGCTACTCGGAAATGGAGAAGGATGGCATCGGACTCACGGTCTCCGAATACAGCGTCCGCCTGCACGCCAGCGCCCGTTACGACGACCTCGTGCGCATCGCCACGACGCTCACCGATGTGCGGTCGCGCCAGGTGACGTTCGAGTACCTGTTGACCAATGCGAACACGGGCGAGCGGCTCGCCACCGCCCGCACCTCGCTCGTCTCCATCTCGCGCAACGGCCGTCCCGTCGCCATGCCCGCCGACGTCCGGGCGCGGCTCGAAGCGGTCCGCGGCTGATGCGTGCCCTCCTGTCCGTCGCCATGGCGTGCGCAGCGCTCCTCTCCGCGGGATGCCGCTACCACCTCACCGGTGGCGGGCTGCCGAGCGATATCAAGAGCGTCGCGATCATCCCGTTCGACAACGAGACGGCCTCGCCCGAGTTGCAGCACGAGCTCAACCAGGCCCTGCGGAACAGCTTCGCCTCCAAGCTGGGGCTCAAGGAGGCGGGCGAGGACAAGGCCAGTGCCGTCGTGCGGGGGAAGATCGTCACTTATGATCTGGACGTGGCGACGGCGTTCAGCGCGAATCCCGCGCAGGCGACCTCGTCGCGGCGGCAACTGAAGGTGAGCGTTCACGTCGAGATATTCGACCAGATCCATAACAAGACGCTGTGGACAGGTGACCTCGTCGCGCTCGGTGACTATCCCGAAGGCGGCGAGGCCGCCGGACGGAAGCAGGCCGTCGAGAAGATCGTCAGCGACGTCATCCAGGGAGCGCAGTCGCAATGGTGAGAACTCGCCGTGGCGCAGGCCGAATCGGGTGTCTCGTCATGTTGCTCATCGTCACCGCGATCGGCTACTTCGGCATCAACATCGGTGAGGCGTACTTCAACTTCTACCGGTATCAGGACCGGATGAAGAGCGAGGCGCGCTTCGCCGAACACAGCACCGATGCGGCGATGAAGATGCGCATCGCGGCGTTCGCGGACTCGCTCGGCCTTCCCGAACCGGCGAACAAGGTCGTCGTTCGGCGCGGCCAGCACGAAATCTTCATTTACGCGAACTACATCGTGCACATCGAACTGCCCGGCCATGTGAGGGAGTTCCACTTCAATCCCTCGGCCACGGGGACGTTCTGAGCCTCGACCGAGCGGCCGCGAGCCTCGATCCGCGGCGGAAGATCATGTCGTGGGAAGCGGCGCGTGAGTGGCGGCACAGGATGCGCGGCCCCGTGGTGTTCACGAACGGCGTCTTCGACTTGCTGCACCCCGGACACGTCGACGTGCTCCTCGGAGCGCGAGCGGAGGGCAGCCACCTCGTCGTCGGACTCAACAGCGACGCGTCCGTTCGCCGGCTCGGAAAAGGGCCGGAGCGTCCCGTGCGATCCGAGGCGGATCGTGCGCTCGTGCTCGCCGCGCTCGAGATGGTCGATGCCGTCGTGCTGTTCGACCAGGACACGCCGCTCGAACTCGTGCGCCGGCTCGAGCCCGACGTGATCGTGAAGGGCGGAGACTACACGCCCGCAAACGTGGTCGGCGCGGCCGACGTGATGGCCCGGGGCGGCCGCGTCGTGATCATTCCGGTCACGCCGGGTCATTCGACAACTTCGACGATAGAGAAACTTCGTGGCTGATTCGACAAGTGTCCGTGCCGGCGCGCGCGCCGCGAGCGCGATGCGCGCGGTGACGATGCAGCGCGGTGCGGCGCCATACGCCGAGGGGTCGTGCCTGATTGCCTTCGGCAACACGCGCGTGCTGTGCACCGCCAGCGTGGAGGACGGCGTCCCCGGCTGGAAGAAGGGCAGGGGCGAAGGCTGGCTCACCGCCGAGTACTCGATGCTGCCGCGCGCGACGCACACGCGAACGCCTCGCGAGCGCCAGCAGGTGGGTGGCCGCACGCAGGAGATCCAGCGGCTCATCGGGCGCAGCGTTCGCGCGATGATCGACGATTTCAAGTGGGGCGAGTTCACGCTCAAGGTGGACTGCGACGTGCTGCAGGCCGACGGCGGCACGCGCACGGCGGCGATCACCGGCGCGTGCGTGGCGGTGGTGGATGCGTTCGACTGGATGGTGAAGACGAACCGCATCAAGGCGTCGCCGGTGAAACGGCGGGTGGCGGCCGTGAGCGTCGGCGTCATCGATGGTGAGGTGCGCGCCGATCTCGAATACGTCGAGGACGTGAAGGCCGAAGTGGACATGAACGTCGTGATGAGCAGCACCGGCGGATTCGTGGAGGTGCAGGGCACCGGCGAACACGGCACGTTCGATCGCGTGCAGCTCGATCGGCTGATCGCGGCGGCGGTGCGGGCGATCGGCGAGCTCGATGCGGCGCAGCGGAACGCGCTCGCGATCGTGTGAGCGTGGGGTGACGGTTCGCCCGGCGCTGCTGATCGCGACGCGCAGTGCAGGAAAGCTGCGCGAACTCGGGCCGATGCTTCGTGCCGGCGGGTTCGAGCCGCTGACGCTCGACGATCTCGGACTCGCGCCGGCTCCGGAAGAGGACTCCGTCGAGGCGTTCGAGACATTCGAAGAAAACGCGCTGGCGAAGGCGCGGTACTATCTCGAGCGCGCGAAATCGCTCGACGCCCGCGCGCCCGCTCTGGTGCTCGCCGATGATTCGGGCCTCGAGGTGCTCGCGCTCGGCGGAGCGCCGGGCGTGCGGAGCAAGCGCTGGTCGGGCAGCGCGCTCGAGGGGCAGGCCCTTGATGATGCGAACAACGCGAAGCTGGTGGCGGCGCTGCGAGGAGTTGCGGATCGGAGCGCGCGATATGTGTGCGTCGCGGCGATCGCGTCATTGCGCGGCGAAGTGCGCGCGCGCGGCGAGTGCGGCGGGATGATACTCGACGCGCCGCGCGGCGCGAACGGATTTGGATACGATCCGTTTTTCTACAGTGAGGAATTGCAGAAAACGTTTGGTGAGGCGACGCGGGCGGAGAAGGAAGCGGTGAGCCATCGGGCGCGGGCGGTTGCGGCGCTGCTTGACGCGTTTCGCTCTGGAAAATGAACCGCGAGTCATCCGTCATTGGTCATTGGTCGTTGGTATTTGGCTAGGCCAATTGCCAACGACCAATGACCAATGACTTTCTACTCGCGTTGTTTTTCTTCTTCTGTTGACCGGATGTGCGCGTGCCACTACAATTCTGCTTCGGTTCGCGGGGCGTAGCGTAGCCCGGTATCGCGCCTGCTTTGGGAGCAGGAGGTCGCCGGTTCGAATCCGGCCGCCCCGATCGGGAGCGATCGAAAGCAAGATGCGCAGAATGCGCAGCGCAGAGCGAAGAAGATTCTCGTCCGACCAGGCGCCAGTAGCTCAGTTGGATAGAGCGGGAGCCTTCTAAGCTCCAGGTCGGGGGTTCGATTCCCTCCTGGCGCGCCTTGCGAAGTTCGTTGGAAACGGGTTGTGCGGTGAGCGCCCTTAGCTCAATTGGCAGAGCAAGTGACTCTTAATCACTAGGTTGAAGGTTCGATTCCTTCAGGGCGCATGGGACATGAGCGAGCGGCCACTCTACGGTGGCCGCTCGCTTTCCTTTCGGGGCACTGAACGCCGTCAACTGACAGCAGTCGGCCGCCAGCGATCGGACAACGACCACGTTGCCGATTGGTGTTGGGGAATCGACGGCGGCGACTGTCGGAGCGATTCGGTAATGGGGCCGTTTTCTGACAGCTGTACGGTGGCAGGTGTCGTCTGAGAGCGTTCATTTTCGTGAAGAGGAGCTCTTGTTTGCGAGCTGCATTTGTCTCTGAAAACCCCTATTGCATAAGCGAGTTCTAGTCGTTACGTTTCCGTTCCTGTCCCCAAAGTGCATGGTTTTTGATTCGGGGAGAGGAAGTGCCCGCCGGGCCGCGAGGCCCGCTTCGTGTCTCCGGGCAAAAAATCTCGAAAAAGTTGCGAAAGCTACTTGACGAGGAGCAGACACGGAAAGTATGTTGGAAGGCTACCGCTGAAAGCGGTCAGTTGAACGAGCTATTTGATAATTGAACGTGAGATCATAAGGGTGTGCGAGGCGACCTTTTTGACCCGTGTGCATTCAGGCGCACGGCGAGAGGTTAGACCTGAACATTTTTATGTGATTCCGAATTACGCTGTCACGCGACAGCGTGACAGTGTTTGTTCGGAGAGCTAATCAAAAACTTGCAACCATTGGAGAGTTTGATCCTGGCTCAGGACGAACGCTGGCGGCGTGCTTAACACATGCAAGTCACGGGGGCCCGTAGCAATACGGGCAACCGGCGAACGGGTGCGTAACACGTGAGCAATCTGCCGATCTCTGGGGGATAGCCGGCCCAACGGCCGGGTAATACCGCATACGTTCTCGAGGGGGAGTCCCCTTGAGAAGAAACCTCCGGGGGAGATCGAGGAGCTCGCGACCTATCAGCTAGTTGGCGGGGTAACGGCCCACCAAGGCATCGACGGGTAGCTGGTCTGAGAGGATGGCCAGCCACATTGGGACTGCGACACGGCCCAGACTCCTACGGGAGGCAGCAGTGGGGAATATTGCGCAATGGA
>JADGQS010000089.1 GCA_017881585.1 Gemmatimonadaceae bacterium
GAGTGCATCGGCGACGGCTACTGGTTCACGGAGAAATCGCGCCGCTATGCCAACGAGCGCACGGTGTTCGACCGTCCCATCGGACAGAACCAGGGCGTGCAGTTTCCCATCGCGCGCGCATACGCGAACGTGCGCGCGGCGGATCTCATGCGGTACGAAGCCGCACGACTCTACGACGCGGGCAAGGCGTGCGGCGAAGAATCGAACCTCGCGAAGCTTCTCGCGGCCGACGCCAGCTGGGAGGCCGCGAACGTATGCATGCAAACGTTCGGCGGCTTCGGATTCGCCGCCGAATACGACATCGAACGCAAATTCCGCGAGACGCGGCTGTATCAGGTCGCGCCGATCTCGACGAACATGATCCTCTCGTACATCGGCGAGCACGTGCTCGGAATGCCGAGGTCGTTTTGACACGCGTTTCCGGCGAGGCCGCGCTGCCGCTCGACGGAATTCGGGTCGTCGCGCTCGAGCAGGCGGTCGTGGCGCCGTTCTGCACGCGTCAGCTCGCCGACATGGGCGCCGACGTCGTCAAGATCGAACGTCCAGGCGACGGCGACTTCGCGCGCGCCTACGACGGCGCGTTGAACGGTGTCTCCGCGTACTTCGCATGGCTGAACCGCGGCAAGCGCAGCATCGTGCTCGACGTGAAGGACGCGCACGACCACGGTGTGTGCGAGCAACTTCTCGCCGGCGCCGACGTGTTCGTGCACAACCTCGCGCCCGGCGCCGTGGAACGGCTGGGATTCGGGTACGACGAGCTCTCTGCGCGTCATCCGCGGCTCATCTGGTGCGGAATCTCCGGCTACGGCCCCGACGGTCCATATCGCGACCGGAAGGCGTACGATATGCTCGTTCAGGCCGAGGCGGGCATCATCGGAATGACCGGAACCGAAGCGTCACCGGCGAAAGTCGGCGTGTCGATCGCCGACATCGGCGGCGGGCTCTATGCGTACTCGTCGATCCTCGCTGCGCTGCTCAACCGCGAGAGGACGGGCCGGGGTGACCGCATCGACATCTCCATGTTCGAATGCATGACGGAATGGATGATGCCGCCGCTCAATGTGTTCAAAGGGACCGGAAGATCGCCGCAACGGGCGGGCGTGCGGCACAACATGGTCGTGCCGTACGGCGCGTACCGCTGCTCGGATGGCGACGTGCTGCTCGCGGTGCAGACCGATCGTGAATGGCGCCGGCTCTGTTCGATGGTCCTCGATGCTCCAGCGCTCGCCGACGATCCGCGGTTCGTCAGCAACGAACTGCGCGTGGCGAACCGGGCGCCGCTCGAGTCGTTGATCGACGCGCACCTCTCTCAGCGCACACGCGCGCAGGTCATCGCGCTGCTCGAGGCGGCGGACATTCCCACCGGTGCGATGAACGACGTCGCGGCCGTCGCCGCGCATCCGCAGCTCGCCGCGCGCGACCGGTGGGTCAGCGTCGACTCACCGGGCGGTGAGTTCTCCGCGCTGCTGCCGCCGCACAATCTCCACGGCGCGCCGCCTCGCATGGGCGCCGTGCCCGCACTCGGCCAGCACACGGAGGAGATTCTTGCCGAACTGAAGTCCGGCTAGAGAAACACGCTACTCGTCCAGCACCGTGACGACGACCTCGGCCTGTCCCGCTTCGTCGTAGTTCACGCTCACGCGCCAGGGCTGACAACAGATCTCGCAGTCCTCGATGTACAGCTGGGCCGGACCACTTCCGGGGTCGATGGCGATCTCCACTTCCTCCGCGCAATACGGGCACACCACCGTCGCCTCGGTCTGCGCGGTGCCGTCACCTTCGGGAAATTCATCGTCCAGGTTTTCGTCGTCGTCGTGACTCACGAGCCTTGATGCTAGAGGAACCGTCGAGGGGACGATGAAGGTACACCGGTGCACGACCGGTGGTTCAGTTGTTCCCGCCCGTCTTGATCTCGATGCCGGCGTCCTTCAATGCCTTGATCAACGCCGGCAGTCCGTCGCTCACGACCTTTGCCACCCGATCCATCTGTTTCTGCAGATCGGCTGGGAGCGCCTGCAGCGTCTTGCGCTGATCGTCGCTCACCGCAAAGGACACGTTCAGCATTTCCGCCAGCGAGTTGAACCTCGCCTGCACCGTGGTGAACGACTGACTCGGCGGAAGCGCATTCTGGTCGTCGATTCCGCCACCGCCGCCAGCACCGCCGCCCGCCGGCGCACCGACGGCTGCGGTCGAGTCGGCTGCACCGGCTCGCCCGCCGCCGGCAGCAGGGTTGGCCGCGCCCGCTCGCCCGCCGCCACCCGCGCCGCCACCCGCGCCGCCACCCGCGCTGCCTCTTGCACCGCGGCCGCCCGCGCCGCCGCCGCCGCCCCGCCCCGCTCCCGGCGGTGCGCCGACCTGCGCGATGATCTCAGCCATCTCCTTCGTCAGCGCCGCCAGTTTCTTCTTCGCATCCGGTGTCATCCGTGCCATCGACGAATCCGCGACGCGCCGGACCTCCGCGAGCTTTCTCTGAGCCGTGTCGGCCTGCGACTGCTTCTCGCGCAGCGTCCTTTGGAACGAGGCAACGCTCAGCCGGAACGTGTAGAGCTGCTTCAGCTCTGATGCCGCGAGCATTACCATCGGATCGCGGTGCAGCGTGAACGACTGCTCGAGCACCGTCGGCGATCCCTTCGAGGATGTGAGCGTGAGCCGGGCCTTGTACGTGCCGGGCAATGCCGGGAACAGCGCGTCACCGCCGCCTCGCCCGCCGCCCGGACCACCCGCACCACCGCCGCCACCACCGGCTCCACCCGCGCCGCCGCGTCCGCCGCGGCCACCGGCCACGATCGTTCCCGGCGGCAACGTGTCGGTCACAACTCCAGTGAGCGGCGGACCGACGCGCATGTCCCAGTACTGACGGAAGAGTCCCTGCTTGTTGTTCGCCGCCATCTGGCGGATCACGGTGCCGCTTGCGTCGACGATCGAGATCGTCGCCTTTGCATTCGCGGGAATCTCATTCAGCAGGTAGGCGATGCGCGCGCCGAGCTCCGGATTCTGCCCGGTGAAGCCGCTCGTTCCCATGCCGGAGCTGCGCGTCGCGTTCGGCTGGTACTCGAGCTCGTCGCGAATCGGAAACATGAACGCGATCTGCGCCTGCTTCGCCTGAGCGAGATGCTCGAGCGGCGCGAGATCGTCGAGAATGTAAATTCCGCGGCCGTGCGTGCCGACGACGAGATCGTTCCAGCGCGACTGGATCTGGAGGTCGTGCACGGGCACGCCCGGAATGCCGCTCTTCAGCTGCATCCAGTGCCCGCCGCCGTCGATCGTGGAATACACGCCGAATTCCGTGCCAGCGAACAGCAGGTTCGGCTGACGCGGATGTTCGCGAATCACATGCACCGTGCCGCCGTCCGGAAGGTTGGACGCGATCGACGTCCACGTCTTGCCGAAGTCCGTGCTCTTCAACACGTACGGCTTGAAGTCGTTGCTGCGGTGCCCGTCGAGCGTCGCGTAGATCGTTCCCTCGCTCGCCTTCGAGAACACCACGCGGCTCACGTACGTCGTGTCCGGAACGCCGGGGAAGTGATCCGTTTTGGTCCAGCTCTTCCCTCCGTCGCGCGTGACTTGTATCAACCCGTCGTCGGTGCCGACGGCGAGAAGTCCCGAGCGCAGCGGCGATTCGTCAATCGCCGAGATGTTGCTGAACTCCGCCGTTCCCTCGTTGCGGCCGAGCGCGAGCGAATCCGGAATGCCGCCACGCAACGGCAGCTTGTTACGGTCGATGCCACGCGTAAGGTCGGGGCTGATCGTCACCCAGCTGTCGCCGCGATCCGGGCTACGAAACAGAACGTTTGCCGCCATGTACACGGTCTTCGGATCGTGGCGCGAAGGAAGAATCGGTGCGCTCCAGTTGTAGCGATGCGTCTCCTTCTCCTTCGGCACCGGCTTGATGTTCTTCGCCTGCCCGGTGCGCTGGTCGTAGCGCACCACGCCGCCGCCCTGCATCTCGGCGTACACGAGGTTGTAGTCCCACGGATCGGGCACGGCGTAGAAACCGTCGCCGCCGTGCATGCGGAACCAGTCGGCGTTCGTCGGTCCGAAGGTGTTGCGGGTGCGGCTCGGCCCGCCCCACTGCTGGTTGTCCTGCAGTCCGCCGTAGACGTTGTAGAATGGCTGCGCGTCATCCACCGCGATCGCGTAGAACTGCGAGGCCACGATGTTTTCGACGTGACTCCATGTGCGGCCATGATCCCACGAGATGTTGAGGCCGCCGTCGGTACCGAGGATCATCTGCTCCGGCGTCTCGGGATTGAACCAGAGCGCGTGGTGGTCGCCATGCACGCCGTTCCCCTGAGCGAAGGTCGCCCACGTTTTTCCGCCGTCGAGCGACTCGCGCGACGTGGCGCTGAGGCTGACGACGTGTTCGGGATCGCTGGGATCGCAGCGCACCTGACTGTAGTACCACGCCGTGGCGTTCACGCCGTTGACCTGGCGCCAGGTCGAGCCCGTGTCGTCGGAGCGATAAATGCCGTTCGCGGTTCCCTTCGCGTGAATGACGGCGTAGAGCGTGGATGGGTGCGAACGACAGACGGCGAGTCCTATGCGCCCGAGTTCACCGGTCGGAAGACCGCCTGCGAGTTGCGTCCACGTGCGGCCCGCGTCGCGTGTTTTCCAGATGCCGCTCTCGGGACCCGCGGGAAGAAATCCGTACTCGCGCCGTTCGCGCTCGAGCGACGCCGCGTAGAGGACGTCCGGATTCGAAGGGTCCATCACGAGTTCGGTGAAGCCGGTGTTCGCGCTGATTTGTTTTGTGTTCGTCCAGGATTTGCCGCCGTCCGTCGTCTTGTAGAGGCCGCGCTCTCCGCCGCTCGACCAGAGCGGGCCCATCGCGGCGACGTACACGACGTTCGGATCGCGCGGATCGACGATGATTCGTCCGATGTGCTGCGACTTGGGCAACATCGCGCCCGACCATGTCTTGCCGCCGTCGCCGGACTTGTACACGCCCGTTCCCCACGACGAGCTGCGCATGTTGTTCGCCTCGCCGGTGCCGACCCAGACGATATCGGAGTTCGACGGTGAGACGGCGACGGCGCCGATCGAACCGGTGCGCACGGAATCGAACACCGAGGTCCAGCTCACACCCGCGTTCGTGGACTTGAAGATTCCGCCGGTTGCGGCGGCTATGTAGATGACGGTGCCGAGGCGTCCTCCCCGAACGGCCTTCGGATTCTCCGCGACCGCGATATCCGCGATTCTTCCACCCATGAGCGCGGGCCCGATCGAACGGAAGGTGAGGGCGCGTGCGAGAATGGAGTCCGCCGGGAGTGCCGGCGAAGATCCTGTGCCCTGAGCCGCGGCCGCTGAGGACGCAATCGCAACGGCCGCGCACGTGGTGACTGCGCGCCGAACAGTCATGAGCGAACGAGAGAATGAAGGCATGACATGAGAGCGAAAAATGAGTACGAATCGAAGCTCGAATGTTATTCGGTGGACACTCCCGGGCAAGCAAACCGCGAACGAATAGATTGACAGCATGCGTACATCCTTCTCTCGCCGTTTCGCAACCGTGGGCGCGGTGCTCGCGGTCTATTACGCCGTTCCCTTGGTCGCTGCCGCGCAGGCCACGCCGGCGGCTTCGCTCTCCGCCGCCGAACGCGCAGTCACACGGGCCGTGGACGCGCACAACGCCGAGGCGCTCGTGCTGCTCGAGCGGATCGTGAACATCAACAGCGGCACGATGAACCTGGCCGGCGTCCGCAGCGTGGCGGATGTGCTTCGCCCGCAGCTCGAGTCGCTGGGATTCAAGACGCGCTGGGTGGACGGCGCGTCGTTCAAGCGCGCAGGGCACCTGATTGCCGAGCATCCCGGGCCAGGGACGAAGATCCTGTTGATCGGCCATCTCGATACCGTGTTCGAGCCGTCGAGTCCGTTCCAGAAGTTCATCCGGCTCAACGACTCCACGGCAACCGGCCCCGGCGTGATCGACATGAAGGGCGGCGACGTGGTGATGCTGTTCGCGCTGCGCGCACTCAAGGACGCGGGACAGCTCGAAAAGATGAACCTGACCGCCGTGTTCGATGGCGACGAAGAAGACGCGGGCCGGCCGCTTGCGGCGGCGCGCCGCGCGCTCGTCGATGCCGCAGCCGGCGCGAGCGCCGCGATCGGATTCGAGGACGGCGCCGGCGACCCGAAATCCGCGGTGATCTCCCGCCGCTCGGCCACCGAATGGACGCTGCGCACGACCGGATATCCAGGGCACGCGTCGCAAATCTTCCACGACGACATTGGTGCGGGCGCGATCTTCGAGATGTCGCGCATTCTCACCGAGTTCTACCAGAAACTCTCGGGCGAAGCATATCTCGCCTTCAGCCCGGGGCTCGCGCTCGGCGGCACGCTCGTGAACGCCGACAGCACCGGCACGGCGGGTTCGGCCAGCGGAAAGAACAACGTCATCGCGGGAAAGATGACCGTCACGGGGGACATGCGGACGCTCTCACCGGAGCAGCTCGCGAAAACAGAGCGGGCGATGCGCGAGATCGTGTCGCATCACCTGCCGAAGACCGGCGGCGAGATCACGTTCGACGACGGCTACCCGCCGATGGCACCGACCGACGGCAACCGGCGCATCCTCTCGATGTACGATCAGGCGAGTCGCGACCTGGGGCTGGGCGCGGTGACCGCGGTCGATCCCTCGAAGGCCGGCGCGGCCGACGTGGCCTTCATCGCGAACACCGTGCCGATGGTCATCGACGGGATCGGGCTTTCAGGCCACGACGACCACAGCGAGAAGGAGACGGCCGATCTCAGGATGCTCCCGTCACAGACGAAGCGCGCCGCGCTGTTGATGCTGCGACTGTCGCAGCTGAAAGGCGTAACCCCCTAGCTCCTCACCTGTCGCCCTTCACCAAGTCGCCCCTCACTCGTCGCTCCTCACCTTTCGCTCACGGAAGGGTAGATCTCGTCGCCGATCCAGTACGTCGCCACCAGCAGGGCAAAGAGGGTGCCGGCGAGCCAGAGCAGCCATCGCCACCGGCGCCAAGCCGGCGCGAACGATGACGCCTGCAGCGTGAGGTCGACGAGGTACGCGCTCGAATAGCACACGTTCGCGATCACGGCGAGGATGAGGATCCTGCCGAGGTTGCTGAGCGTCATGGCGGGCTCGAAGTGCGGCCAGGTGTGCACGACCCACCAGACGCACAACAGCGCGAGCGCGAGGTTGTACCAGATCCTGCGCAGCTCCCAGTAGCGGATCATCCCGGTCACCATCTCACGCGACCGTTCGCCGGCGTGTCGATCCGACGGACCCGGTTCGGTTGATTCATTGGGCATTGAGGTTCCTCCCGTCGTCGGTGGTGCGGAGTAGTGCGACTTAGAAAGTACTTTGTCTTAGAAAGTTGCACAAGCCTCGCGGATCACGAGTTGCACCCGGCCGCCTATTATTAACGAGCACTCCTCCAGGAGGCGATCGATGACCGAGAATGCATCGCTGAGCGACTATCTCTTCGAACTTCGGCGCGGCACTGCACCCGCCCGTTTGGGGATGGCGATCGGCGTCGGGGCGCTCTTCGTCGCAGTCGGACTTTTCCTTGGCCCGCGTTTCGCCGGACTGACCGGCCTCGGCCTCGCGATCGCCGGCGTGTGTGCCTGGGCCCGGCTCAATCAGGTCGCGGACTCGATGATGGACGACCGCTTCGGCGCCCAAGAGCCCGCGCGTGCCGGCCGACTGCGCGCCGTCGGCGTCGTCGCGCTCGGACTCGGCGCCGTGGGAACCCTGCTGTTTCTCTACTCGTTCCTCGCCCGCTTCGTGCTGGTGTCCACCGGCATGTGAGCGCACGCGTTGCCCATGGCTGTGATTCCTGCCATCGTCATGCACGGAATTGTGCGCCCTCAATCGCGCTTTCCGTACGATCGACCCCACTATCACCGTTGAAGGGGATTGCAATGAAGCGTCGTTCCGTCACATCGGGATTCATCCTCGCCCTCCTGTTTGCAGCCATTCCGGTTCATTCGGCGTTCGCGCAGGGCGACCCGGCCGCCGCGAAACCCGGCCGTGATCCCAGGCAGGCGATCGACGAGGATTACACGAAGAAGATCCGCGAGTACACGACGGAGCCGTTCTTCCTGTCGCCTCTCGTGGACTATCTCCCGGCCTCGAAAACGGTTCCGACGCCCAAGGTCACGCTCGGCGACATCGCCGGCGCTCCGACCAAGCTGCCGTACTCGAAGGAGGTCTACGAGTACATGCGGCTGCTCGCGAAGTCCACGCCGCGCGTGCGCGTCTTCTCCATCGGCACGACGGAAGAGGGACGCGAGATGATCGCGGTGGCCGTCGCGTCCGAGGCCTTGATGGCGAAGCTCGATGCGAACAAGGCCCAGCTGGCGAAACTCGCCGATCCACGCACGATCAACTTCAACGACGCGGAAGCCGACAAGATCGCGGCCACCGCGGCGCCGATCTATTACATAACGGGCACGATCCACTCGACGGAGGCGGGAGCGCCAACGGCGCTCATGGAGCTCGCCTATCGTCTCGCCGTGGACGAGAGCCCATACATCAGGAACATCCGCGACCACGTCATCACCCTGATCACACCGATTGTGGAGGTAGACGGGCGCGATCGCACCGTGGATCTCTACAACTGGCACGTCAAGCACCCCAACGACGTCGCGCCGAGTCTCGCGTACTGGGGCCACTACGTGGCGCACGACAACAATCGCGATGCGATGGGCATGACGCTGAAGCTCACGCAGAACGTCCTCAAGACTTTCGTCGACTGGAAGGCGCAGGTGCTGCACGACCTGCACGAGTCGGTGGCCTTCATGTACGACAACACCGTCGGCGATGGACCGTACAACGCATGGCTCGATCCGCTGCTCACGAACGAGTGGCAGATGATCGGCTGGAACAACGTGCAGGAGATGACGCGGTACGGAATGCCCGGCGTGTTCGCGCACGGCAATTTCGACACATGGTCGCCCGGGTACCTGATGTTCATCGCTGCGACGCACAACGGCATCAGCCGCTTGTATGAAACGTTCGGCAACGGTGGCACGGCGGAAACCGTGGATCGCACGCTTTCCCCGGCGGAGACCGAGCGCTCCTGGTTCAAGCAGAACCCGCCGATCCCGCACGTGAAGTGGTCGCTGCGCAACAACAACAACTACGAACAGACCGGGCTGCTCGTCTCGCTCAGTTACATCGCGAACAACCGGCACCTCTTCCTCAACAACTTCTACGAGAAGAGCAAACGGTCGGTCCTGAAGCCGAAGGTTGAAGGACCGGCCGCGTACGTGTTCAGTGCGAACGATCCGCGGCCCGGCGCGCAGGCCGATCTCCTCCGCATCCTGCAGATGCAGGCGGTTGAGATCTCGCGCGCGGCATCATCGTTCACCGTCACGCTGCCGGTAAAACGCGCACCGGCGGCCGGCGGCCGCGGCGGACGCGGCGGCGCGGCACCCGCCGATTCGGGCGCGACCACCGCACCTCGCACGGAGACGCGCGAGTTTCCGGCCGGCAGCTACATCGTGCGCATGGACCAGCCCTACTCGCGCATCGCAGACGCGCTCCTTGATTATCAGTACTGGAGTCCGAGTGATCCGCAAAAGAATCCATACGACGACACGGGCTGGACCTTCCCCGAGGGCTTCAACGTTCAGGCCGTTCGCGTCACCGACGCAAAGGTGCTCGACGTTCCGATGCAGCGCGTGACAGGCACGGTCACCGCCGCTGGCGGCGTCGCCGGCTCGGGGTCGGTGTTCGCCATCAATGCCAATGGCGACAACGCGATCGCGACGCTTCGCTACAGACTGAAGGACGCCGACTTCCAGTCCGCGGAAGAGGCGTTCGACGCGGGCGGCGCGCATTTCAACCGCGGATCGTTCGTCGTTCGCAACGTCGCCTCGGCCGACCTCGACAAACTCACGAAGGAGCTCGGCCTCAAGGTCACCGCGCTTGCAGCAGCTCCGTCAGTGAAGATGCATGCCGTTCGGGCGGCGCGGGTCGCGATCCTCCACACGTGGACGGGAACGCAGACGGAAGGATGGTGGCGGCAGGCGTTCGATCAGCTCCAGATCCCATTTACGTATATCAGCACGCAGGACGTCGCGAAGGATGCGAACCTGAACGCGTCGTACGACGTGATCCTCTTTCCGCCCGCAGGCGGCAACGGGCAGGCGATCATCGACGGCATGCCGATGTGGCGCAACCCGATGCCGTGGAAGAATTCCGCGGAGACGCCGAACATCGGCACGTGGGCGCAAACGGATGACGTGCGCCCCGGGCTCGGCTACGGCGGGCTCGAAAATCTGCTGAACTTCATCAAGCGCGGCGGGGTCATGGTGGGCGTGACCAACACCGCGGATTTCGCGATCCAGTTCGGCCTCGCGAACGGCGTCAGCAGCAATGCTCCACGGCGCGGCGAAGTGGTGGGCAGTTTCCTTCGCACGAAG
>JADGQS010000090.1 GCA_017881585.1 Gemmatimonadaceae bacterium
AGGATAAGGCGGTCTCGCGTCAGTGGGAAATGGTGCTTCAAAAAAACCCGTCAGTTGCCGATGCGGAGGTTCACGACCTTGGTGCCGCGGGTCCCCTGGGCATCGATAGCGACGTCGAGCAGGAGTCCGACGTAGTCGCCCGCCTTGACCTTCGAGAGGGCGCGCTGCAGGTCGTCCGCGTTGCGAATCGGCACCCTGGGCTCCGGGAAGATCATCGCCGTGATGATATCGTAGCGCCCAAGTTTGTTGTTCGCCGGCCCGTCGTGTTCGACTTCCTTCACGACGACGCCTTGTACCGAAGACGAGGCGCCCGTTGCCTTCACGATCTCAGGCGTGAGCGCTTCCACCACAATGCCCAGCTTCTTCGCCGAGACCGTAACTGCCGCGGGCGCCGGTGCCTTGGCCGGCCGCTCGTTGGATGCGACGGTCTTCTCGGCGCTCGGCGCCTCGATGAGCTTCACCTTGAACGTCTTGTGCTCGCCGTATCGCACGGCCTCCAGCGTGACGACGTCGCCCGGCTGGTGCGAGCGGATCATGCGCTGCAGCGTGCTGACCCGGTCGGCGGGCTGGCCGTCGATCTTCACCACGATGTCGCCGGGCTCCATGCCGGCCTTCTCAGCCGGGCTGCCCTCGGTGAACGACTCCAGCTTCACACCGGAGATGTCCTTGAGCTTGGTGACGGCGGCGTCTTCCGGCGTGACGTCGGCGATCAACGCGCCGAGGATCGCGCGGCGCACGTGGCCGTGCGCGATGATGTCGTCCATCACCGTCTTCGCCAACGTGATTGGAATCGCGAAACCGTAACCCGTGTAAGATCCGGTCTCGCTTGCGATCGCACTGTTGATGCCGACGACCTCGCCGCGAATGTTCACGAGCGGCCCGCCGGAGTTGCCAGGGTTGATGGCCGCGTCGGTCTGGATGAAATCCTGAATCGCGTACTTGTCGGCATTGAGCGAGCGGAGCTGCGTCGAGCGGCCCTTCGCGCTGATGATTCCCGCGGTCACGGTGAAATCGAGCCCGAACGGATTGCCGATGGCCAGCGCCCACTCTCCCACGCGCGTCCTGGCGTCGTCGCCCAACGGAACGGTCGGCAGGTCGCTCGCGTCGATCTTGAGCACGGCGACGTCGGTCTGGGCGTCATGGCCGACGACCTTCGCCTTGAACGAACGGTGATCGAGCAGTACGACCTTCACCTGGTCGGCGCCGTCCACCACGTGATTGTTCGTGAGGATGTATCCGTCCTTCGAGACGATGAAGCCCGACCCCTGCGCCTCCTGTGTGCGCGGCTGCTGCTGCGGATCGTCGAAGAACTGCTGGAATTCGGGCGGCAGCTGGCGGATGCGGTTGCGCGTGTCCTGCGGCTTGGTGGTTCGCTCCGCGCTCACCGACACGACCGCCGGCGTCACGCGCTCGGCCACCGACACGAATGCGTTCTGGGAATCCTCGAGCGCGGCGTTCGACACGAGCGCCGAACGGCCCGGCACCTTCGACTGCGCGCCGAGAATGCGCGTCCAGTCCATCGAAGATGCGAAGAAAACGCCGGCGATGAACGCCACGGCGCCCACCGCGAGGATCTTGGATTTGGAGAGGTGAATCGTCATGGTTGGCTCTGCTTCGGTGGTAGTTACGGTTGAATCGACACGGAATAATCTACAGGAGATTAGACCCGGCGCCGGGGCGGAATGTTTCCGTCCCGGCGCCGGGTCTGCTCAAAACCGGCTACTTCTTCGCTTCGTCCACGATCTCGTAGTCGGCGTCGGCCACATCTTCCTTCTTGGCTTCCGCGGCACCTTCAGCGGGCGGCGCCTCGCCTGACGGCTGCGCGGCCTGCGCCGCATAGACCGCCGTGCCCGCAGCCTGGAACGCCGCATTGAGCTCGTCGAGCGACCCCTTGATCTCGTTCATGTCGTCGCCCTTGTGCGCCTTGCGTGCGCGCTCCACGGCTGCGTCGAGACGGGTCTTGAGTTCCGCCGGCACCTTGTCGGCCCACTCCTTCGACTCCTTCTCCACCTGATATGCGAGCGTGTCGAGGCGGTTCTTGGTGTCGATCTCCTCGCGCTTCCGCTTGTCCTCGGCGGCGTTCTGCTCGGCGTCCTTCACCATGCGATCGACTTCGGCATCGGAGAGACCGCTCGAGGATTCGATACGGATCTTCTGCTCCTTGCCCGTCGTCTTGTCCTTCGCGGCGACGTGCAGGATGCCGTTGGCGTCGATGTCGAACGTGACCTCCACCTGCGGCATGCCACGCGGTGCCGGCGGGATTCCGGTGAGCTGGAATTTCCCGATGGTCTTGTTGTAGACCGCAAGGTCGCGCTCGCCCTGGAGCACGTGGATCTCGACGGTCGTCTGGTTGTCGTCCGCGGTCGAGAACGTCTCCGACTTCTTGGTGGGAATCGTCGTGTTGCGCGGGATGAGCACGGTGGTGACGCCGCCGAGCGTCTCGATTCCAAGTGACAGAGGGGTCACATCGAGGAGGAGAACGTCCTTCTGCTCGCCGGTGAGCACCGCGCCCTGGATGGCCGCGCCGACCGCGACGACTTCATCCGGGTTCACGCCCTTGTTCGGATCCTTGCCGAAGAACGCCTTCACGACTTCCTGCACCTTCGGAATTCTGGTGGATCCACCGACAAGCAAGACCTCATCAATTTCCGACGGCTGCATCTTCGCGTCGGCGAGCGCCTTCTTCATCGGCTCGAGCGTGCGCTGCACGAGATCGTCCACGAGCTGCTCGAACTTGGCGCGGGTGAGCTGGTAGTTGAGGTGCTTCGGCCCCGAGGCATCCGCCGTGATGAACGGGAGGTTGATGTCGGTGCTCATCGTGCCCGAAAGCTCGATCTTCGCCTTCTCAGCGGCTTCCTTCAGGCGCTGAAGCGCCATCGGATCCTTCGAGAGGTCGATCGCCTGGTCCTTCTTGAACTCGACCACGAGCCAGTCGATCACGCGCTGGTCGAAATCGTCTCCGCCCAAATGCGTGTCGCCGTTGGTGGACTTCACCTCGAACTGCTTGGCGCCGTCCACTTCGTACAGCTCGAGCACGGAGATATCGTACGTGCCGCCGCCCAGGTCGAACACGGCGACCTTCTCGTCCTTCTTGCCCTGCTTGTCGAGGCCGTACGCGAGCGCGGCCGCGGTGGGCTCGTTGATGATGCGGAGCACATCGAGGCCCGCGATCTTGCCCGCGTCCTTGGTGGCCTGACGCTGCGAGTCGTTGAAGTACGCCGGCACCGTGACGACCGCCTTCGTCACCGGATGACCGAGGTAGTCCTCGGCAGTCTGCTTCATTTTCTGGAGGATCATCGCGGAGATTTCGGGCGGCGTGTAGCGCTTGCCCTGCACCTCGACCGCGGCGACGTCGTTCGTGCCGCTCTTCACGGCGTACGGGACGCGCTTAATCTCCTCGGTCACCTCGGGCATCTTGCGGCCCATAAAGCGCTTGATCGAGAAGACGGTATTCTGCGGATTCGTGACGGCCTGACGCTTGGCGATCTGCCCAACGAGCCGCTCGCCGTCCTTGCTGAAGCCGACGACCGACGGTGTGGTACGCCCGCCTTCGGCGTTCGGGATCACAACAGGGTCGCCACCTTCCATCACTGCTACGACGGAGTTCGTGGTGCCCAAGTCGATGCCAATCACCTTGTCTGCCATTCGATCCTCAGGGGGTTGTTTGATCGTGAGTTGAGGGACGTCGCGCAAATGCATGGCGTCCGATGGTCGGCATAGGGTGCAAAGACAGGGCCAAGATTTGCCGTCAAACTGGCCGAGATTCGGCCGTTTGTGAGGCAATCCGAACTGTCAAAACGGCGGTGGGATGGATTGCGCCATTTTGAGGTCGATTGATGGTGGGTTTTCACCCTTAATCGCGGATTTTGGGCGATCAACAGCCGGAAGAGCGCGATCATGACTGGGGGAACTACTCGTGCAGGTCTGGAGCTCGTGCACGGCGACTTGACTCGGCAGATCATCGGGGCGTTTTACGACGTGTACAACTCGCTCGGCCTAGGATTTGTAGAGGCTGTCTACCAACGGGCTTTGCCGGTCGCGCTCGGCGCGCGTGGGGTTCAATGCCAGCGGGAAGTTCCGCTCACGGTGTGGTTCAAGGGAGTGAACGTGGGTGAGTACCGCGCCGACTTGGTGGTGGAGGGCAAAGTGATCGTGGAGAGCAAGGTCGCGCTCAAAATCGTTCCAATCCACGAAATCCAGCTGGTCAATTACCTACGAGCTTCAAAAATTGCCGTAGGTCTCATCCTAAATTTCGGTCCGCAACCAACCTTTCGCCGCCTGTTGTTGACGTCCCCCCAAGATGGATCCGGAGTGATCAGGTCCTGATCGTTCGAAATCCGCGATTAAGAAGTAAGACTCCCGGATTCGCTCGACCGTGGTCGAAGCGAACCGACGTTATCTCGCGACCATTGGCGTCCCAGTGACGTAGCGCAGAACCTGCCGCCGGAGCACGAGGTTCACGGCGGCCGCAGCTCGCTGCGCCTGGGCTTGGGCGAGGGCGGTCTGGGCGGCCTGCACGTCCAGAAAGATGCCGAGGCCGACGTCGAATCGCGCCGACACGGCGTCGAACGCCTCCTGTGCCGACGCGAGCCCGGTCTCGCTCGCGCGCAACTTTTCGACCGCCGCCCGATAGTCGTCGGTCGCCTGCCTGACGTCGCCCAGCACCTGCAGGCGGGAGTCCTCGGCGGCGAGTGTGCTCAGCCGGGAGGTCGCGCGGGCCCGCTCCACGTCGAAGCGTGTCTGGAACTGATCGAACAGCGGCCAGACGACGCCGAGGGTGAACACGCCCATGCCCTGGCTGTCGAGTTGGGAGCCAAGTGCGCGCTGGTTCTGCGTGAGGAGGTTCAGGCCATTCTGCCGTTCCCACTCGTAGGTGCGTCCGAACACCCCGAAGGTCGCGCCGAACACGACCTGAGGGAGGTAGCCGCCCGTCGCCCTCTCGATGCTCGCATCCGCCGCGGAGGCCCGCGACTCGGCGGCAAGCAGGTCGGGACGTTTCGCGAGAGCGCGCGCGACGAGGCGGCTGCGATCGAGCGAGTCGGGAGGGAGCGCGGCCGTGTCGAGCGGAGGATTCTCGACCGAGTAGTCGCGCGTCGCCTCGAGGCGAAGGCGCCGGAGAAGACCGACGAGATCCGACTGCGCACGCGCGTCAATGTCGATGACGGACGCCTCGTCGGTCGCGGTCTGCGCGCGCTGACGGAAGAGATCGGGCGGAGAGCGTGTTCCCACCTGGACCTGTCCCTCGAGCCGTGCCTGGCGGGAACGCGACAGCTCCAGGTTCGACGCGGCGACCGCCGCGAGCTCATGATCGAGCACGAGCTGGAAGTACGACTGCATCACGTCGAACGTGATGAGCTGTCGGGCCTGTTCGAGGGAAAACCCGGCGGCGTCTCTCAGGAAGGTCGCGGCCCTGAGCGAGGCGCGATCGCGGAAGCCGTTGAACAGGTTGAGCGCCGTCGACACCTGGTACGAGGCGGCGTACCAGCCGGCTTGCGTGGCCTGCAGCGATGTGCCTGAGAGGAACGTTGTGCCTTGTGCGGACAGGGCATACGCGCCTGCGTTGGCAGCCGGAAGAAAAGCCCCGTATGCCTCGAGCACGCGCGCGCCGCTGACTCTCAGGCTGTCGGATGCGGCGAGAACCCCGGTCGAGAGCCGGCTCGCGCGCGCCAGACTCGCTTCCAGTGTCAGGTGTACGGAATCGGTGCCCACGCTGCGCGCCTGGGCGCCGAGCGCTCCGGCCGCGGCGGCAGACACGACCAGCATTCGCCACGCCGCTCTCACGATCGTTCCGCGCATCAGGGCCGCGATCCCGCCGGGGGTGTCTCGGCCGCCGGACGCACACGCGCGCCATCCGCGAGCGCGTCGCCGGCGTTGAGCACCACGCGATCGCCGGCCGATACGCCGGTGAGTATTCGCATGCGGCGGCCGTCGTTGCTGGCAACGGTGACGTCGTGGAAATGCACGGTGCTGTCGGCGGCGAGGACGGCGACGAGTGTTCGGTTCTGCCGGACGATGAGCGCCTCCGTCGGGAGCTCGGGCAACACCGGCGCGGGCGCGTCGAGTTCGACGTGCACGAAACTTCCCGGAATGATCCGGCCGCCCCGGTTGTCGAGATCGAACTCGACGAGGAGCTTGCGCGTCCTGGCGTCAAGTTCTCCGCTGGTGCGCGCGACCTTCACCGGGATTCGCACCCCCGCGCGCTCGTCCATCGTGATCGCCGCCGAAAGCCCCGGGTGCACGCTCGCGGCGTCCGCCTGATCCAGATACGCGACCACGCGCAGGCTGTCCGCGTTTTCCACCGTCACCACCGGCAGCGCCGACGTTTGCGACGACGCGGCGTTCTGCACGAGCGCGCCCGGATCGGCGAAGCGCGCGGTGACCGTTCCATTGAACGGCACCTTGAGCTTCTCGAACTCCCGCTGCTGCGCCAGCGATGCCAGCCGCTCGCGCGCGACGGCTTCATCGGCGGCGGCCAGATCGGTTTCCTCCTGCGACGCGAATTTCCGGTCGAGCAATTGTTTGAGTCGCGACGCCGTAAGCGCCTTCTGCGTGTGGTCGGCAGTGGCGGCACTCCAGGCCGCGTCCGTTTCTGGTGACTCGATGATCGCGAACACGGCGCCGGCCTTGACGCGGTCTCCCTTGTCGACACCGATCCACTTCAGGTAGCCGCTCACCTTCGCGTACAGCGTGACGGACGCGTATGGCCGCGCCTCCGCGAGCAGCACGAGATGGTGCGCGGCCGCCGATGGCTCGGCCGCGGCGGTGCGGACGACCGGCCCCTCGGCGGCGGCGCTCTTTCGCCGTGCGGTTTCATCGGAGGCCGTGTGCGTGCGCCGCCACGCCAGTACGCCCGCCGTCGCGATGGCGGCGACTATCAGAATCGCCGCAACTGCCAGGATTCCGCCGGAGAGCGGCGGCGCGGCGGCAGGGCGGGACGACGTCGGATCGCCGGACGGCGCTGGCATTTCAGATTCCCTCTTCTTCGAATGTGAGTCCCTGCGCCTCGGCCGTGAAGCGCTGTTCGAGCAGGTGCTTCGTGGGGACCGCGCGGCGCAGTTTCGCGTACACCACCGGGATCACCAGCAGCGTGACGACGGTCGCGATCATCAATCCGCCGATCACGGCGCGCCCCAGCGGCGCGTTCTGCTCGCCGCCCTCGCCGGTGCCGAGTGCCATCGGAATCATGCCGAGGATCATCGCGAGCGCCGTCATCAGCACCGGGCGCAGTCGCACGCGTCCTGCCTCGACGGCCGCGCCGAACGGATCGAGCCCACGCTCGATCCGGAGATCGTTCGCGAAACTCACGAGGAGGATTGCGTTCGAGACGGCGATGCCCACGGCCATGATCGTGCCCATCAGCGAGACGACGTTGATCGTCGTGCCCGTCAGTGCGAGCATCCAGAGGATTCCGACCAGCGCGCCCGGCACGGCGACCATGATGATGAACGGGTCGAGCCAGGACTGGAACATCACGACCATCAGCAGATAGACGAGCAGCACGGCCACGATGAGTCCGAGTCCGAGACGCTGGAATGTCTGCGTCATCACCTCTCCCTGACCGCGCACGACGATCTGCATTCCGGGGGGCAGTTTATCCATTCCGGCAACCACACGTCGAATGCCGGCAACAACCGAGCCGAGATCGCTTCCTTCGACGTTGGCGTTCACGTCGACAACGCGTTGCACGGTGTAATGGTCGATCTCGTTCGGCACCACCTCGTTGCTGACCGTCGAGATGTTGCCGAGCGTCTGCGCCGGGGCGTGCGGCATCTCGGCAGGCCCGCCGCCGACATCGCGCTGCAGCAGCTGTGCGGCCGAGGGAGGGGTGACGGGGGAGTCGAGCAGCTTGGCCACGGATTGCAGCTGGTCGAGCGGCTCCTTCACGGCCACCAGGTAGTTGACGTCGTTCGTCGGATTGATGTAGAACGACGGCGACACCAGCGCGCTGGACGAAAGAGAGACCAGCATGGTGTTGGCGACGTCGCTCTGACTGAGCCCGAGGCTCGATGCCCGCTGGCGATCGACGGTGAGCCGGAGGGTGGGGTAATTGAGCACCTGCTTGATGTGCACGTCGGCGGCTCCGGGCACCGTGCGGATGCGGTCGCGCAGGAGGGTCGCCACGCGAAAGGACTCACGAAGGTTGGAGTATTGCACCTGGACGTCGATCGGAGCCGACAGCCCGAAGTTGAGCACCTGGCTCACGACGTCGGCCGGCTGGAAATAGATCGACGAGCCCGGGAACGCCGCAGTCACGTCGGTGCGAATGCGACGCATGTAGCCGGCGGTCGGATGGTGACCGGCCTTGAGCGCGATCAGGATCTCGGCGTCCATTCCGCTCGCGTTATCCGTGGGCGTGAACGCGAGGCTGAGGGAGTTGGGCACTCCGATCATCGAGTTGATCGTTCCAAGCTCTGCGGGCGGGACGATGGCGCGCACGCGATCCTCGACCTGCGCCACCAGCTGCTCGGTGCGCTCGATGCGCGTGCCGCTCGGCGACCGGAAGTGCAGCTTCATCAGTCCCGTATCGGTGGACGGGAAGAAGTCCGTGCCGATGCTCGGCGCGAGCGCGAGCGACGCAAGCGCGAGCAATCCGGCGCTGATGAGCGTGAACCTCGGGTGCGCCACGAGCGAGCTCAGCAGGCGGGCGTAGCGTTCCTGGAAGCGGCCGAACACGCGATCCCGCGCGCTGTTGAAACGGAACGAGAACCGCGAGAGCGCACTTGGCGGCGGTCCCACATGCTCGACGACATCGTGTCCGTGCCCGTGCGCGATCTCCCCGGCGAGGAGCATGCGGGACAGCGTCTTGACGAGCGTGCGCGACAGGAAATAGGCGGCGAGCATCGCCACGACGACCGCCAGCGCCATCGGGACGAACAGGAACCGCGCGGGGCCCTCGAGCAGGACGATCGGAAAGAAGACCACACAGATGGCGAGTGTCGCCATGATCACCGGGAGCGAGATCTGCGCGGCGCCATCGAGAATGCTCACGGTGAGCGGCTTTCCCATCGACCGGTTGCGATGGATGTTCTCGACGGTGATCGTCGCCACGTCGACCAGGAGCCCGATCGAGAGGCTGAGCCCCCCGAGCGTCATGATGTTGAAGCTGTTCCCGGTGACCTTGAGCCCGACGATCGCGCACGCGATGGCGAGCGGAATGGAGGAGCACGCCACGACCACGCTCCGCCAGCTTCCCAGGAAGACGAGGATCATCAGCGAGACGAGGAGTGCGGCGGTGAGGCCCTCGAACACGACGCTGCGGATGGCGGCGCGGACGAACACGGACTGGTCGAAGTCGAGATTGACCTCGAGGCCGGCCGGCGCGACCGCGCGAATGGCCGGCAGCATGTCCTTCGTCGCCTGCACGACCGCGAGCGTGGACGCGTCGGCTTTCTTGAGGATCGACAGGTACGCCGAGCGGTGGCCGTTCACGCGAACGATGTTCGTCTGGTCGGCATAGCCGTCGGCCACTTTTCCGACATCCCCGACCGTGATCGGGGCGCCATTGACGACCTTGATCGGGATTGCCGCGAACTCGGCGACGGCGGACGGACTCGAATTCAGCGCAACGTTGTATTCCCGGTCACCGATGCGGGCGATCCCGGCGGGGACGAACACATTCGAATTCTGCACCGCCGTGACGACGTCGGACGCCGACAGCCCCTTGGCGGCGAGCAGGCCGGGATTGACGTCGATCGTGATCTCGCGGGTCTTGCCGCCGTAGGGGGCGGGCGTGGAGAGCCCGGGAATCGTGAACAGCTGCAGGCGCAGGAAGTTCTGGCCATAGTCGGCGATCTCGGCCTCGGGCATCGTCGCGCTCGCCAGCGTGAGCTGCGCGACCTGCACGCTCGACGCGTTCGATTGCAGCACGTACGGAGGCTGGAGGCCGCGCGGCATCCGGCGCAGCGACG
Organism: Gemmatimonadaceae bacterium; assembly: GCA_017881585.1. Classification (GTDB taxonomy): domain Bacteria; phylum Gemmatimonadota; class Gemmatimonadetes; order Gemmatimonadales; family Gemmatimonadaceae; genus Fen-1231. The sequence goes on from JADGQS010000090.1 coordinate 9,909, forward strand.
TCATGGACGAAGACACGATCTGTGCGATCGCGTTGCCGATGTCGGTTCCGGGCTGGAAATACACGCGCAGGAGACCGATGCCGGGGATCGACGACGACTCGATGCGCTGGATCCCGTTGACGACCGACGAGAGGCCGCGCTCGCTCAGGAGAACGACGCGCTTCTCCATGTCCTCGGCGGAGAGTCCGGGATACGTCCACACCACCGCCACGACGGGAATGTCGATGGCCGGGAAGATATCGACCTGCATGCTGCGCATCGACAAGGCGCCCATCAGGATCATCACCGCGGCGATGACGGCGACGGTGTACGGCTGGCGCAGGGCGAGGCGGACGAGCCACACGGAAGGCGGGGG
>JADGQS010000091.1 GCA_017881585.1 Gemmatimonadaceae bacterium
GCAGCAGCACGACTACGCCCGCGCCCTCGCGGAGCTCAAGGGCGGACGAAAGCGTTCACACTGGATGTGGTACATCTTCCCGCAGTTTCGCGGGCTCGGGTTCAGTTCCATGTCTCAGCGGTACGCGATCGGCAGCATCGACGAGGCGAAGGCGTACCTCCGCCATCCAGTCCTTGGTCCGCGGCTCACCGAGTGCGCGAACGCGTTGCTCGCAATCGCCGATCGCTCGGCGACGGATATCCTCGGCTCACCGGATGACCTCAAGCTTCGTTCGTCCGCGACGCTGTTCGCGCACGTATCTCCGCCAGCGTCGGAGTTCGAGCGCCTCTTGCAGCTGTACTGGCAGGGAGAGCCCGATCAATCGACCCTCGAGTTGTTGCGCGAGCCGGCCTGACAGCGGTTGGCGCAGACGGACACAAAGGGATCGAGGGAGATTCCAGCCGGCCAGGAAACGGCGCTGACCCTGACGTTGAAGCCCGACACGTACGAACTCTACTGCCCGTTGTCCGATCTGACTCACAAGATGGCCGGCATGTCGCGAACACTCGTCGTGACGGCCGACGACAAACCGGCAGTGCCGAAGAAGCCGGACAGCTGAGTGAGTCACCTGGGCTTGCGATCTACTTCCCGATGGTGGATGCTGATAGCGCTGAGATGGTGATTCACTGGGGGCGGACGATCGTGCCGTTGAGGATTCGGTCGGTTCGATAACTGCGGTGACGGGCGACGTGAGAGGCGCGACTTGGCGAAGGGCGACGAGCGCGGGGTGCGGAGAAGACTTTCTCCTCGCCCCGTGCCCGTCGCCCTTCGCTAAATCGCCCCTCACCCGTCACGCGTCGCCACGTGACGAGTACCGGCATGCCCTACGGAACCGTCGTCGTCTTCCCCGCATCCAGATGATTCCAGTTCAGAATCGCATTGAAGCCGAGGAAGTACGTTCCCTGCGTCTGCCACCTCCAATACGGCCGGATGGCGAACGAGACCACGTGTCCCTTCCCGACCGGCGAATCCACGAGCTGCACGCGGTTTGAAAGCCCTTCCATCCCCGCGAGCGCGCCGGAGAGCAGTATCTGCGTCGTGTCCGTCGGGAAGCGCATGACGACGCGCGGCTGAGTCGCCGGATCCGGCGCCGCACCACCGCGGCCACCGAAGCCGCCGCCACCACCGAATGCCGCGGCCGGATCAGCCGGCGCCGCGGCAGCACCACCTGCGCCGCCGCGTCCGCCGCGTCCACCACCGCCACGGCCACCACGGCCGCCTGCGCCACCGCCCGCCGCCGCAGCCTCAGCCTCGGGCGCTACACCGCCGATCGTGATGGATGAAATCGGCACCTGGTTTTCGAGCGCCATCGGCTGCGTGTTCTGCGCGTAGAGGTTCGCGCCGCCACGGCCGCCGCCGGCACCCGCGCCGCCGCGGCCGCCGCCGACGTTCAGCACCGGGGCCTGGCTGAAGTACACCGGCAGTTCCTTGTCCAGGATTCCGTACGCGAGGGGGCTCTTCGCGTCGGTGATCACGCCGCGCACGATCGTGCCCCGCCCGAACAGCGCCGCCGGCGTCTCGACCGTGACGCCGGGCGTCAGGTTGTACTCCGGGAATAGCGTCGACGTCGAGCCCTCCGTGATCAGCGTGCCGCCCTGCTGGACGAACTTGTACAGGTTCATCAGTCCGTCGATGCCCATGCCGCCGCGGATGTCGTCCGTCGAGTCCGGCGTGCCGAGGGCCGGTGTCTCCGCCGTCTTCTTGTATGGCACCGGATCCTTTCCGGTGATCGCGACGCCGGTGACGTTCGACTGCGCGTTGCCGCCGGTGTGCGGGTAGATCACGACGTCGTAGTTCGCGCGGATGTTCGGCATGTGCGCGAGTTCCTTGTCACCCATGTACGTGAACGGCACGCCGTAGGTCTCGAGCGCGGCGCGCACCCACCCTTCATCCTGCGTGCGGCTCCAGCTGTGGAGGTACAGGATCCGTGGAATCTCGAGATCGTGCGTCTTCACGCTCGGCGCGGACGCCATCGCCCAGCCCGAGAGTCCGAGCTGCTTGAGTTGTCCGTCGACCTGCGAGGCGTTCGCGTTCTGGATGACGATCGCGCCCGCGCGGAAGTGGTGGCCGCCCGCGTCGAAATCATCTTCGGCCGCGGCCATCTTCACGTCCTTCAGCTTGTAGCGGAACGTGATGATGTTGTTGTCGCCGGTGTGCTCGACGACGATCACCGGTCCGGTTCCCGTGACGCCGCCCGGCGCCGTGACGTGTCCCTTCACCGGGGTCATCGCCTGCGCGAGCGCGCCCTTGTCGGTGATCGGCGTGACCACGATATCGCGCATGTACTGGAACGTCCAGCCGGTGTCGTCGTACGGCGCCGGGTTCTGCGCCGGGTAGCGCTGCAGCGCGAAGTAGATGTCGGCGACGGTGCGATAGGGCTGGTCGCCACGCACGATGTAGTCTCCGGCCTTCACGTCCAGGTTCCCGGCCTTGAACGCGGCGTTCGCCGTGTGGAACTCGAGTCCCTGGTCCAGCAGCTCGTTCACGGCATCCGCGGCATCCGCCTTGCGGCGCTGCGTGGCGGGAATCACCCAGCCGTACGTCGGGCCGTCGGTGCCCTTCGCGACGGCGCGCTTGTTCTTCAGCCAGTAGTTCTCGAGGAAGGTGTCGCGGTCCTTCGCCACGCGGCTCAGCGCGAAAAGGATCGCCGACTCCTGGATGTTCGTGTTGCTGCGCGGGCCCCACGCCACCACCGCCGGCGTCGGGTTCGGACGGAACCACTCCTTGCTCTGGTTGATGCGCACGGTCGTCGTGTCGGGACCGTAGCTCTGCACCTCGTAGAAGCGCCCGACCGCGTTGTGCGCGTGGGCCACGAAGAACATGTAGTTCGGCACCCAGCCGTCGTAGAAGCCGTACGTCCAGACGCCCGGCACGCCGCGCTTCGTCATCTCGATCACGTCGTTCTCGGCGAGCGTCCACCATTCGTCGATCGTGATCGCGTCGAGCTGGTCGTTGTATGGGCCCGTGCCGGTCGAGGCGTACAGCAGCGTCTGCGCCTCGTGCAGGTCATGCAGGATCGTCGGGTGCCACTCGTTGCCGAACTTCTCGATGTTGCGCGTCAGCTGCAGGAACTGCCCCATGCCGTCGCGGTTGTTGTCGTGCTGCACGTACTTGCCCCAGTACATCATGAGGTTGTTGCGCGACACGCCCGGATGCGCCTTCGAATAGTTGTACGCGTCCACGACCTTCTCGCGGCCGTCGGTCTCGACGACGGGCGTGATGATCGTGATGACGTCTTTGCGAATGGCCTGGATGAACGGCGTCTCCTCGACGACCAGACGGTACGCCAGCTCCATGAGCATCTCGGGACCGCCGGTCTCGGGCGAATGCATTCCGCTCGTGATCCAGTAGATCGGCTTTGCGGTCTTGATCAGCGCGCGCGCCTGTGCCTCGGTCGTCCTGCGCGGGTCGGTGAGGAGCGCGAGCTGCTCCTTGTACTTGTCGAGGTTCCTGATGATGTCCTCGCTGCCGACGACGAGCACGCTCATATCGCGCCCTTCCTCGGACTTGCCGATCGTCCAGTACTTCGCCCGTCCGGGCGCGGCCTTCGCGATCGAGGCGAGGTACTTGTTCATGTCGTCGCTCTTGTCGAGCACGCCCCACGCGCCGATGATGTGGCCGAAGTGCTTGAGCGGCGTCGGCACGGTGCTCGAGGCCGGCAGGTGATCGACGAGTTCGGTCGTGATGCGCGGATCGCGCATGAACTCCTTGATCTTCTTCGTGTACTCCTCGTCGTTCTTCTGCTGCGCGAGCGCCGGGCGCGCCGGCGCGATCAGCGCGGCCGCGGCGAGCGCCGCGCCGAAGATGCGATGCATCACTGCACTTCTACGGGACATCCTGCCTCCTTTCCTGATTCGCACGAGTGGGGGTGTTTCGGACATGATTGTGCTGCGGGCCGCACGGCTGCTCCCCGTGATACGCATCAGCGGGGCGCACGGTTGACGAGCGCGACGAAACCGCTACTTCGAGAGCTGGATCACGTCGTAATAGCTGTTGATCCGGCCTTCGTTGAACGCCTTGAGCTGATCCATCATGGAGGCGAGGATCGTCGGGCCGCGCATGCCGCCGCCTCCACGGCCTCCGCCGCCTCCCCGGAAGCCCCCGCCGTTGAACACGGCGCGAATGAACGTGCTCGCCGAATCGAGCGGGAGCGCCGCGACGTTGCCGAAGAACTTCCGGCCGTCGTCGCTGCCGTTCCACAGGTACTGTTCGACGTTCGATAGGTAGAACGCCGTCACCGTCGCGCGGCGTTCCCTGAGATACGCGGCGACGGTCTTGATCGCCTTGTCGCCAGCGAAGTTTCCGACGAGTGGCACGATCGCATTGTTCAGTTCCATTTCCCGAAGCGTGCGATAATTCGCTTCGCTCGCGATGTAGCTGCGATGGGCGCCGGCGCTGTCCGTCTGGACCATCAAGTCCGCGTACGTCGGCATTCCGCGACCGTATCCGCCGAAGCCGCCGCGACCGCCGCGGCCGCTGCCGAAGTTGTAGGTGAGATCGGGACCCGCCGCCGAGAACGCGGAGTAGACGTACCCGATCCCGGCCAGGTCCGAGTCGCCAAGCGCGAAGCCGTGGTGCACGGTGAGCCAGTCCTTCACGGCCTTGAGGTTCTTCTGGTAGAGCGTGTCGCTCGCGACGACGCCGGCATACGCGTTGAGCAGCACGTCCGCGCTCGCGGCGGTGTCGAGCCCAGCGGGTCGCGGCCGGGAAAAGAGCCTGGAGAGAAAATCGGCGCGATTTTCCGACAGCTCGATGACGGCCTTGTACAGCAGGTGCTCCTCGAGATTGCCGCGCCGGATGTCGAAGATGAACGAGAGCTTCGGCCTGAGCGCGACGATGTATGTGAAGTTCTGGTCGGGTCCGACGCCAAGGTAGACGCCGCCGGGTACCGTCGTCTTCTGCAGCGTCGGGATGACGTACTGAAACGCCATCTCGTTCGAGACGAAGTTGTCCGAGCGAAAATATCCGCCGGGCTCCGAGAAGTCGGTGACGAGCCTCCAGAACGTGCTGTCGGCGAGGCGTGACGGAAGGTCCTGCGCCGCGACACGAGACGCGGACGTGAGGGCGATCGCGACGGCGGCGACGAGCGCGCCGAGCGCGCCGAGCGCTCGATGAACGGCTTGCCTCGAGTTGCGGGAAACCACGATTCGCTCCTCCGTTCTGCTGGAAAGAACATGACGGCGGGATGACCGGATACCAAGTGCTCCTGTCCCCCTCACAGCGGTTACGCGACCTTGGGCGTTGTACTCTGCATCAGTCGTAATCTGCATCACACGATGTCGCCGCGATGTAGCGCCCGCCAATCTCCCCCACCTGGACGCAGCCATGCGAATTGCACCTCGTCACATCGGGCGGCTCTCGTTGCCGCTCCTTGCCCTCCCACTCTGTGCCGCGCTCCTCTCGGCGCAAGGTCGCGCAGGCCGGCGCGCCACGCCGTCGGAAGCCGCGACGACATCGAGCGATCCGGTCATCGAGAACTTTCACTTCCGCTCGATCGGGCCCGCGAGCATGGGTGGACGCATCGACGACATCGCGGTGTCGGAGAGCAATCCGAGTGTGATCTACATCGGCTACGCCGTGGGCGGACTGTTCAGGTCCACGAACAACGCCACCACGTTCGTGCCCGTGTTCACGAAGTACAGCACGGCATCCATTGGTGACATCGCCATTCACCCGACGAACCCCGACATCGTGTACGTCGGCACCGGCGAGCCCAACAATCGCCAGACCTCGTCGTTCGGTGACGGCATCTACAAGACGACGGACGGCGGCAAGACCTTCACGAACATCGGACTTCGCGAGACGCAGTCGATTGCGCGCATCGTGATCGATCCGCGCAATCCGGAAATCGTGTACGTCGCGGTACCGGGTCACCTCTTTGGCCCAAACCCGGATCGCGGTGTCTACAAGACCACCGACGGCGGCGGCAGCTGGAATAAGATCAAGTACATCGACGAGAACACCGGATTCAACGATCTCGTGATGGATCCGTCGAACTCGAGCGTGCTGTACGCGTCCAGCTATCAGCGTCGGCGCAGCGGGTGCTGCATGAATGGCGGGGGACCGGGCAGCGCACTCTGGAAGACGGAGGACGGCGGCAGGAGCTGGACGAAGGTCCAGGGCAACGGACTGCCCAAGGGCACGTACGGGCGCATCGCGCTCGACATTTCGCGTTCGAATCCGAACGTCGTCTACGCGCAGATCGAGGCGGGTGAGACCGGAACGACGGGCGTTGCGGCAGCGGCGGCAGCAGCGGCGTCAGCGGCGGCATCGTCAGAAGCCACGCCACCGGGCGCGGCAGCCGTCGTCGGCGGACGCGGCGCGCGAGGCGGCCGGGGTGCAGCGGCGGCTCCCGCAGCGGCGGATGTCACCGCGGCCGGGCCGGCGGCGGCCGGTGGCGGCGGCGGGCGCGGGGGATTCGACTGGTGCAACAACGGCGCTCCCGTGCCCGCGGGTCGTGCCGGTGCTCCGGCGCCAGCGACTCCTCCGGCGCTCGACGCCGAGAAGGGCGGCGTCTTCCGCTCCGAGAATCGCGGCCGCTCGTGGACGCTCATGAGTAACTGCAACTCGCGTCCGATGTACTTCAGCCAGTTGCGCGTGGACCCGAGCAACGACAAGACGATCTACGTCGCGGGCCTGCCCGTCGCGAAATCACTCGACGGCGGCAAAACCTTCGCCACGCTCGACGGCGCCGGCGGCTACGGCGATCCCGCACACGTCGACCAGCATGCCATCTGGGTCGATCCCAAGAACGGCCAGCACATCATGGAAGGCAATGACGGCGGTCTCGACATCAGCTGGGACCAGGGCAAGACGTGGGATTTCGTGAACACCATGGCGACGGGACTCGCGTACTGGGTTTCCGCCGACATGCGCCGTCCGTATTACCTGTATACGGGCCTCCAGGACAACGGGAGTTGGGGCGGGCCGAGCGGGACGCGAGGCGGATCCGGCGTGATGAACAACGATTGGTTCGGCATCGGCGGCGGCGACGGCTTCCAGACGGCGGTTGATCCAACCGACCCGAACACCGTTTACACGGAGTCGCAGGACGGCAGCACGAGCCGCTACGACTTGCGCACGGGCCAGCAGAAGAGCATCCGCCCGGTGGCAGGCGGCGCGGCGGCCCGCGGCGCAGGCACGGGCGGCTGCGTCGATGGCCGCGTTGGCGGCGGCGGTGGCGGAGGTGGTGGCGGCGGACGAGGCGGCAACGCGTCGAACGTCGTGAACGCCCAGCCCGGTGACCAGTACCGGTTCAACTGGAACACGCCGTACATGCTCTCGCCGCACAATCCGAGCATCGTGTGGTATGGAGGCAACCGCCTCTTCAAGTCGTACAATCGCGGCGATACGTATGTCGCGAGCGTCGACCTCACCAAGCAGGTGGATCGCTGCAAGATCAGCCTGATGGGCGCGCCGGCCGACAAGTCTCAGCTCTCGAAGAACGACGGCGTCGTTTCGTACAGCACGATCATCTCGATCTCGGAATCACCGGTGATGCCCGGCGTGGTGTGGGCCGGCACCGACGACGGAAACGTGCAGGTGAGCCGCGACGGCGCAGTGAACTTCACCGAAGTCGGCCGCAACATCGCGGGGCTTCCCGCGAACGCGCTCTCCGGTGACAACCCGTACTGGATCTCGCGCATCGACGCGTCGCATTTCGACCAGGGCACGGCGTACGTCGCGGTGGACGGACACCGGAGCGACGATCTCCATCCGTACGTGTTCGTCACGCACGATTTCGGGAAGACCTTCTCGAGCGTCACCGCCGACCTGCCGCCGTACGGCAACGTTCAGGTGATCCGCGAAGACCCGAAGAACAAGGACCTGCTCTACGTCGGCACGGAGTTCGGACTGTACGTCTCCATCGACGCGGGCAAGTCGTGGAAGCATTTCGCCGGCGGATATCCGACGGTACGCACGGACGACATCCTCATTCACCCGCGCGACAACGACCTGATCGTCGCGACGCACGGGCGCAGTCTCTGGATTGCCGACGATATCACCCCGCTGCAGCAGTTCACGCCGGCGGTCGCAGCGTCCGACGCCAACCTGTTCGACGTGCGTCCCGCGATCCAGTGGACCAACGATCGCACGGCGGGCCAGCACATCGGCGGCCAGAAGGTGTTCATCGGCGAGAATGCTCCGCGCGGGACGACGATCAGCTATTACCTGAAGACCGCCGCCGCCGGTGACGTGAAGATCTCGATCAGCGACGGGTCGGGCCGGATGCTCTGCAACGGCGATGCACCGAAGGGCGCCGGCATCAACCGTGTTCGCTGGTCGCTGAATGCGCCGCTGATCGCGGGGGCAGGTGCTGGTGCTGGTGCTGGTGCTGGCGGCGGCGGCGGCGGCGGTGGTCGAGGTGCCGCCGGTCCCGTCGACCCGACGTGCGCAGCCCCGGCCGAAGCGGGGCGCGGCGGTGGAGGCGGTGGCCGCGGCGGCGCGGCTGGTATCACGCCGGGGACGTACACCGTGAAGCTGTCAGTCGGTGGGAAGGACTACACGAAGACCGTGCAGGTGCTCGAGGATCGGTGGTTCAACGAGAGATAGAGACCGAAAAGCAACGACGAGTAGACGGTTAACCACTAACTGTTGGTCGGTGATCGGTTAACGAATCAGCCCTGACATCTTGCCGCTCGACGCGGTTCGATGCCAGGGCTGATTTTCTTACCAACTACCGACCAACGGTTAGTGGTTAACCGTCTACTCGCTTCATGTCGTTTGCGAACGACCGGTGCAGGTGGCGCGCCCATCACCTGCCCAGCGCCTGTTCGCCGTCGTATCCCCTCGCCGCTCAGCGCAGCCCGCTCGCGATTGCCGAGATCACGGCCACCGCGCCCAGCCCGAGCAGCGCGAGATACAGCGGCACGGCGAACTTGAGCCATTCGTCGAATCGCACCCGTGCCGCGACGAGAATCGCCATGAGCGCACCGTTCGTCGGCGTGAGCAGTTCGCAGAGTCCGGCGCCGAATTGGTACGCGAGGACGGTGACTTGCCGCGACAGGCCGAGCAGGTCCGATACCGGCACGAGCACCGGCATCGTCAGCACCGCCTGCCCGCTCACGCTCGGCACCGGCACATGGATCACCGTGTGGAGCGCCATCATCCCCAGCGCCGCGAGGGACACGGGCAGCGTCGCGAGCGGCGTGACGCATGCGTGCACGATCGTGTCGATGATCTGCCCGTGGTCGAGCACGATGAACACGGCACGAGCGAAGCCGATCAGCATCGCGGCGAAGGCCATCGACTTGAATCCCTCGACGAAGCTGTCCGCGGTTCCGCCGACGCCGAGCCCGCCGATAATTCCGGCGAGCACGCCCATGAGCAGGAACAGCGCGGCCATCTGGTCGAAGTCCCAGTCGAGGCGCATCACACCGATGACGAACACGACGAAGGCCGCGATGACGAGCGCGAGGACCGCCATCCGGCGCGCATCGAGCGCTTCGTGGGTTTCCGGCCCGGCGTCGGCAGGCACCGGGCCGCGAGTGCGGGATGCATGGCGTATCGTGCCAAGGATCCAGACGGCGAGTGCAATCGCGAGGAACACCACGCGGAAGGCCGCGCCGGAGAGGAGCGGAAGTCCGGCGAGCTTCTGCGCGATCCCCACTTGGAACGGGTTGATCGGACTGAACGCCGCACCGACGGCCGCAGAACCGAGGCTCATGGCGACCGCGGTGAGCGGCGTGAGGCCCATCCGCCGGCAGAGCAGCAGCAGCACCGGCACGAGCGCGATGATCTCCTCCTGCATGTTCTCGAGCGCGCCGCCGGCCGCGAACAGAAGGCTGACGACGGGTATCACGACCCGGTCGTTCGTGCCGAGGCGGCGCACGAGCGCGCCGACGGCCTGGCGGAGTGCGCCCGTCTGATCCACGACTGTGAATGCGCCGCCCACGAGGAACACGAAGAAAATCACGGATGCCGCGTCGATGAGCCCCTTCGGGATCGCGACCAGCGTCTGGAAGAATCCCACGGGCGTCGCCGGCACCGCGTGATACGTGCCGGCGACGACCACGCTGCGTCCGGTCGCCGGATCGTCCTTCCGGTCGTAGCGGCCCGCGGGCAGCACGTGACTCAGCGCGGCGGCGAGCAGCACGCAGCAGGTGAGCAGTGTGAGCGGATGCGGAAATGCGAGTCGGCGCATGCGGGCACGAACATACCGCCCGTGAGGAAAGGTCAACAGGAGTAGCAGCGCGC
>JADGQS010000238.1 GCA_017881585.1 Gemmatimonadaceae bacterium
CCGCATCCACATCGCCGACGTCATGCAGTCGCTGCGGCCGACTGTCGACAGCGAGGGCGCGAAGGTCGGCGTGCGCGTGGAGGTGGAAGTCGCCCCGGCCCTCCCGCCCGTGACCGGCGACCGGGGCCGGCTGCAGGAGGCGCTCGCACTCGTGCTCGCGGATTCCGTCCGGCGGACACCGGCGGGCGGCAGGGTCCGCATCTCGATCGAGGCGAAGGGCGCCGGTCTGTCTATTGTTGTGGAACACGGCGCCCCGCCGGCAGTCGACGTGGCTTCGGCGCTGGCGCAGGGCCTGCTCGAAGCGCACGGCGCCGCGGTAGAGCGGTCAACGGGCAGGATTTCGGTCACGATTCCCGTCGCGCGGGTGGTAGGCACCGTGTAGCCGCCGGATTTCTGGCATTCTTCCCATAGCGCGGGTGATAGGCCCCGTGTAGCCTTACCGCGTGTCATTCAAGCGATATCTGATCGGCAAGCCGCTCGCAAACGAGCGGCTTGATCACGAGCGTCTGAACAAGAAGACGGCGCTCGCGGTGCTGTCATCCGACGCCATCTCGTCCGTCGCGTACGCCACCGACCAGATCCTGTTCGTCCTCGGCGGCGCGATCGGCCTCGCGGCCGTCCAGTACGTCTTCCCGATCTCCGCGGTCATCGTCGGCCTCCTGGTGCTCGTCGGCATCAGCTACCAGCAGACGATCCATGCGTATCCGGGCGGCGGCGGATCGTACACCGTGGCCAAGGAGAACCTCGGCCAGCGTGCGGGACTGATCGCCGCGGCGGCGCTGCTCACCGATTACATCCTGACGGTCGCGGTGTCGGTCTCCAGCGGCGTCGCCGCCATCACGTCCGCGTACCCGGCGCTGGTGCCACATACCGTCGCCATCGGCGTGACCGCCATTCTTGTACTGATGTTCGTGAACCTGCGCGGGGTGCGCGAGTCCGGTATCGCGTTCAGCATACCGACCTACGCGTTCATCGTGATGATGCTCGCGCTGATCGGCTTAGGGCTGTGGAAGCTCAGCAACGGCGTGACGCCGGTGGCCGCGATCGCGGCGATCAACGTCGATCCGACGACGGCGAAGCACGGCGCCTTTCCGGCCGGCTACGGTCTCCTCTTCCTGCTGATGCGCGGGTTCGCCGAAGGGTGCGCCGCCATGACGGGCACCGAGGCCATCTCGAACGGCGTACAGGCATTCCGGGCCCCCACGCAGCGCAATGCCGCGGTGACATTGTCGTGGATGGTCGCCATCCTCGCGACGTTCTTCCTCGGCGTGAGCTACATGGCGCACCAATTCGCGGTGATGCCCACGACCGCGGAGACGGTGCTGTCGCAGCTCGGCCATCACATCTTCGGCGGCGGGATCGCGTACTACGCGCTGCAGTACTCGACCTTCGCGATCCTCGTGCTCGCGGCCAATACCGCGTTCGCGGACTTCCCGCGCCTCGCCGGGATCCTGGCCAATGACAAGTACATGCCGAGCCAGCTGGCGGCGCGCGGCGACCGGCTCGCTTTTTCGAACGGCATCATCAGCCTGGCGCTCGTCGCGATCCTTCTCGTGTGGCTCTTCAACGGCGACACCAACAACCTGATCCCGCTCTACGCGATCGGCGTGTTCGTCTGCTTCACACTGTCGCAGGCGGGCATGGTGATGCACTGGCTGCGGACGAAAGAGGAGGGGTGGCGCTGGCGCGCGGCGCTCAATGGCATCGGCGCGTGCGCCACGGCGGTCGTTTCGGTGATCCAGGTCGTCACGAAGTTCTCCGCGGGCGCCTGGATCGTCGCGCTGATCATTCCGTTGTTCATCCTCATCCTGCAGTCGATCCACACGCACTATCGCCGGTTCGCGATCGACATCGCGTTCCGCGGGCGCAGCCCGATCCTGCCGCACGAGCACACGGTGGTGGTGCCGATCAGCGCCGTCAACAAGGCGACGGCGGCGGCGCTCGTGTACGCGACCACGCTGTCACGCAACGTGCGCGCGATCCATATCGAGGTGGATCCGAACGCGACGCCGAAGCTCGAGCGCGAGTGGGACCGCTGGGACATCGGGTACGAGCTGGAGATTCTCTCATCTCCGTACCGGAGCATCGTGCGGCCACTCGTGGAGTACGTCACGCACCTCCAGGAAGAGACGCCCGGCGCGCTCGTGACGGTGGTGACGCCGGAGATGGTCCCGAGGCACTGGTGGGAACATCTGTTGCACAACAAGACCGCGCTGTACATCCGGACGGCGTTCCTGTTCAAGCCGAACGTCGTGGTCGTGGCGGTGCCGTATCTCGTCGGCCATGACTACGAGCACGAGGAGCGGGGGCCGAGGTGGACGGCGGAAGCGTCGGTGACCACCGGCGAGGTGCCGGCGGCAAAAGAACCCGACTAAACGCTCTCAACTGTCAGCGGTCAGACCACAGCTATCGGACAACGGCCTCTTTACCGTCCAGCGCGCGGATCGGTAAAGAGGCCGTTCTCTGACAGGTGTTCGCTGACCGCTGGCAGTTGAGAGCGTTCTGTTCAGTGGTTGCGGTTTCTACTTCAATCCTCTCTGCGCGAGCAGCGGCCCCACCTCCGGATCCCGCCCGCGAAACGCCCGATAGAGCACAGCGACATCGTTGGTCCCGCCCCGCGAGAGAATCATGTCCCGGAACCGC
>JADGQS010000239.1 GCA_017881585.1 Gemmatimonadaceae bacterium
GACGTGTACGCGCGCCGGGGCGAGGCCGTGTCGCTGTGGGTGGTGCCGTCGAGCGCGATCATTGCATCGGCGCCGGGCGACGCGGGGCCGTTCTTCGATCCCGGCAACGACAAGGCGTACCGGCATCCGCAGTTCTACAAGGTGCCGCGCGGAGTGAAGGTCTTTTGACGGTGCCTTCGGTCGCGGGAAAACGCGAGGAGGGAATCGCGAACCCGCTGTTCGAGTACCTCCTGCGGCTCGGCGACGACCGTCTCGTGCTCGGCCATCGCATGAGCGAGTGGTGCGGGCACGGACCGATCCTCGAGGAAGACATCGCGATGGCGAACATCGCGCTCGATCTCGTGGGGCAGGGAAGCTCGCTGCTCAAGCTCGCCGGCGAGACCGAAGGCGCGGGGCGCGACGAAGATGCGCTCGCGTATTTCCGCGGCGAGCCGGAGTTTCGCAACGCGCAACTCGTCGAACTGCCGAAGGGAGATTTCGCCTTCACGATGGTGCGACAGTTCCTGTTCGACGCGTACAGCGTGCTTCAGTTGGACGCGCTGCAGAACAGCACCTTCGCGCAGCTCGCGGGTCTCGCGTCGAAGGCGCTGAAGGAAGACAGCTATCATCTTCGCCACAGCAGCGACTGGGTGCTCCGGCTCGGCGATGGCACCGCGGAGAGCCACGCGCGGGCGCAGGAGGCGCTGAACGAACTCTGGCGCTTCACCGGTGAGCTGTTCGAATCGGACGCGGTCGACGAGGCGGTTCGCGACAAGGGAATCGTCGTGGACCAGGCGGCGATTCAGTCTCGCTGGCAACAGGTGGTGGGCGACGTGACCCGTCGCGCGACGCTCACGCTGCCGACTGCGGGCGCATCCGCGACAGGCGGAAGGCGCGGACGCCACACGGAGTACCTCGGCCACATGCTCGCCGAGATGCAGATCGTCGCGCGCTCGCATCCCGGGGCGAAGTGGTGAGGAGCGAGGGGTCAGGGGTGCCGACCCGCGAACAGGTGCTCGAGATCCTCGAACAGGTGAAGGATCCCGAGATTCCGGTGGTGAGCGTCGTGGAGCTGGGGATCGTGCGGCGCGTAGCCGTCGCGGGAACGCAAGTCGCGATCACGATCACGCCGACGTATTCGGGATGCCCGGCGATGCGCGAGATCGAGCAGGACATCCGTGCGGCGCTGAAGGCGGAAGGAATCGACGACGTGATTCTTGAGACCGTGCATTCGCCCGCGTGGACGACCGACTGGATCGGCGCGGAGGCGCGCGAGAAACTGCGCGCCTATGGAATCGCGCCGCCGGGTCCGGCGGAGCAGGGCGGGCTCGTGACGATCGCGCGGCGCCGCGCGGCGGCGGTCTGTCCGCGCTGTGGATCGAGCAACACGGCGCTGCAAAGCGAATTCGGATCGACCGCGTGCAAGGCGATCCATGTGTGCAACGCGTGCCGCGAGCCGTTCGACGAGTTCAAGGCGTTTTAGAAGTCCTGGACGGCGGTGCCTCCGCGCCGAGTCGGCCGCGACTGCGCCAGCGAAGGTCCGATGGTTCTTCCAGCGTCGGCGCTTGCACCCTCGTTCGGGGTAGTTCGTTTTTCATCCGTTCGAGCGATGGATGGCTGCGACGTTCGCTCGTAATCTTCGGTCTACTTCGGTGCGAACCATTCATCCTGCATGAGGTGACCCATGACGACGAAGACTGAGAGCGACGATAAGCGCGACAAGCTGAATCTTGATCCAGTCACTCACGCGCCGGGCTCGCACCCGGTCGGCACCGGTGTCGGTGCTACGGCCGCAGCGGTGACGGGCGCCGCGATTGGTGCGGTCGTTGGCGGTCCGGTTGGCTTTGCCGTGGGCGGCACGATTGGTGCCGTCGCAGGCGGCCTCGCGGGCCACGGCGTGGGAGAGAAAGTGAATCCTACTGTCGAGGACGCCTATTGGCGTGACAACTACTCCAAGCGGCCGTACGCCACGGCGAACCGGGAATACAGCGTGTATCAGCCCGCATATCGGTATGGCTGGGAATCGCGCGAGCATCACGTCGGCCGGAAATGGGATGACGTAGAGAAAGAGCTCGATGCCGGCTGGCATTTGAAGCACGGAACGTCGGGGCTCGAGTGGGGCGAGGCGAGGCCAGCCGTACGCGATGCCTGGGATCGAGTCGGCGAACACCGACGCTAGGCGGTAACGAAACTCCGCAGCATGCAGGATGAGCCGCTCCTCCGGCGCTCGGTCGAGCAAGACCGAACGCCGGAGGAGCGGTGAATGTCGAGTTGCCGGAGTCGCATGCAGCGTGATTTCCTTCGACGACTCCTGAGGACATGCTGAGCTGCGCAATGCTAGCGGATACTGCTCGCCTTCGTTCTTTCGGAAGAACTTGGTAAGCAGGGCCAACACGCTGGCCGACGTAGAGTCACAAGCAGCTTACACGGTGATTTGCCCTGTGGCGTGCCGCATAACCACAATTAGGCTGTCACGTTATCCAGCGTCGCGGGCCCAATCCCAGCGCAGCCCGCAGCATATCGCGCGCGCCGTCCATTCGAGTATGAAGCGCAAAGACCGCGCCAGCAATCAGTTGGACACAATCACGCCACGCGCATGGCGCGCGTTAGACTGCGAACACTCGCCGCATAAACGCGCTCGTTGCGTCGTT
>JADGQS010000021.1 GCA_017881585.1 Gemmatimonadaceae bacterium
CATCTTCGAGGCGAAGGAGAGCGATTACCAGGCGCAGACACACCGCATCTGGCGCGTTCCCGCGAGCGCATCACGCGTGGAGATCGCGACGGTGAATCCCTAATTGCGGGCGATCGTCGTATCGACGCCTGGCTAAACGAGGACTACGTCAAGCGAGCCACCGACTACGTCGCCTTCGCCGCCCGCGTGCACGGGCCGATTCACGCCCCGGTGGGGCCCGCATACATCTGGGGTGATGCCCTGTCCGTTCTCCAGCAGGTGAAGCCCACGGCCTCGCTCGTGAACCTCGAAACGAGCGTCACCGTCTTGAGGAATATCCTGCGCGCGCGAATGGACACAACGCGTGAGTGAAGACGCTCGGCGATCGCGGACCACGCTCAGGTCACTCGCGGCCTTCGAACGCGCAGGCCTTCGCCCACTCGTCGCCGAGGTCAAGGTGCGTGACCCAGCGGTCGAGCGTCGGCCGGCTCACTGCCGGCCCGCTGATCTGCATCATTCTCGCAACGTCGCGCAGATGCCGCTCCGATCCGCCCATCCTGAAATAGCGGAGCTTGCTCACGATCACATACTCGATCGGCGCGAACTGCACGGCTTCGCCTTCGACTTGGCGCAGCGTGCGATTCTGCAGAGCCCACGCGTTGAGCTCGTCCGTCCCGGCGAAATACACGTCGGCGCGCATCGCCGATTCCGCGTGGATCACGTTGAAGTGGCCGTGGGCAGGCCGTTCGCGCTCTTCCGCGATCACCTCGATCGGCGGACAATAGAATTCATCGGGCGGCCAGAGCGCGGCGAAAACGAGCGCGCCCGGCGGCGTGAGCCGGATGACCAAGTCCACGTCGAGCGTAAGCCGGGGATGGCCATAGACCACCGCGGCGAGGCCGCCGGTGACCATGTACTCGATGCCGGCGCGGTTGAGCGGGGCGACGAAGAGGCCGATGAGGCTAGGCGCCCGCGTCACGCATCAACTCCCGCACGCGCGTGGCCACCCGTTCGTCGGACCAATCGGGATGCGTTCCGCGCACGCCGGCGGTTGTCACGTTCCGCGCCTCGATCCAGAGGGCGTGTGACAGGCGCACCTTCTCGTCGGCCGTCATGGCGCGGAGTCGTTCGGCTTGGCGCGCGAAGGGGGTATCCATCCTTCAATAATATCGGGCGCAGCGGTGCGCGAAGTAAGCACGATCCGGCGCATTCCAGCACACGCCCAACCTATGGAAAATCGGCCCTTCGTGGAACATGAAGCGCACCAACATCTTGCAAATGGGCCATCGAGGAGTTGAACCTCGGACCTCACGCTTATCAGGCGTGCGCTCTAACCACCTGAGCTAATGGCCCTATCTAACAGTCTCGAAATAAAGCGGGACTGGGCCGCCCAGTCAACGCGAAAGCACCTGAAGGGTCAGTCGTCGTACCGGTGCCCCGGATGCGGCTTGTCCCCCTCGTCCGCATCGTCATACTCATCGTCCAAATCGATCAGCTCGTCTGCGTCGAGCAGACCATCTTCGTCCTCGTCGTCCTCCAAGTCCGCGTCGTCGAGATCCTCATCGTCCGCATCGAGATCGCCGACCTCGGCGTCATCAGCCGCGAGGTCAAATCCGAACTCGTCACGTCCTTTGGACGCCGACGAACCACCACTGCCCGACATAGTAACTGCGCTCCGATTGGAGAAAAAACGATGGAAGATCGAAGATGGAGGACCGAAGACCGAAACTACACTTCCAAGCGCTCCTTCTTTGCTTCGCGCGAAATCTTCTTGCGATCGCTCACCGCCAGCTTCCGCTTGCGGAGCCGGATCGACTGCGGCGTGATCTCGATCAACTCGTCATCCTCGATATACTCCAGCGCCACCTCCAGCGTCAACACCCGAGGCGGCTCCAGGCTCACGTTATCATCGGTCGCCTTCGACCGCATGTTCGACAGCTTCTTTTCCTTCGTAGGATTGACGTCCATATCGCCCGGACGTGAATTCTCGCCGACGATCATTCCCTCGTAGACCACCTCGCCCGGCGAAACGAACAGCGTCGAACGCTCCTGAAGATTCCCGAGCGCGAACGCGATGATCGTCCCCGCTTCCATCGACACGAGCACGCCGCGCCCGCGACCCTCGAGGTTACCCGCCCACGGCCCGTACTCCAGGAACCGGTGGTGGATGATTCCCGTGCCGCGCGTGTCCGTCATGAACTGCGACCGATATCCGAACAGGCCACGAGCGGGAATCTTGTAAAGCAACCGTATCAATCCCTGCCCGGGGTTCTTCATCTCGATCATCTGCGCCTTGCGAGGTCCCAGCTCTTCCATCACGACGCCCATGAATTCCTCGGGCACGTCGATCGCCAACTCCTCGTACGGCTCCAGCTTCTCACCGTTCGGCCCGCGGTGCGTGATCACACGCGGCCGCGAAACCTGAAACTCATATCCTTCGCGGCGCATCGTCTCCATGAGGATCGACAGATGCAGTTCGCCGCGCCCGCTCACGGTCCAGGTATCGGTCGATTCCGTCTCTTCCACACGCAGCGCGACGTTCTTCTCAAGCTCCTTGTGCAGGCGCTCGAGAATCTGGCGCGAGGTGACGAACTTCCCTTCCTTGCCGGCAAAGGGCGAGTTGTTCACCAGGAAGTCCACCGAAATCGTCGGCTCCTCGACGGCGATGCCTTCGAGACGCTCGGGTGTCGCGGGATCGGTGAGCGTGAGTCCAATTTCCACACCCTCGAGACCCGCGAGTGCGACGATCTCACCGGCCGACGCGCTCGCGATCTCCGTGCGCTCGAGCCCCTCGAACGCGTACAGCTTCGTCACCTTGCTCGTCGCCGCCTTCGCCTCGTGATCGAGCGGCAACAGAGAAACGACATCACCGACATGCACCGTGCCGCGCTCGATCCTGCCAATCGCGAGACGGCCGAGGTACGGCGAATAATCGATGGTCGAGACGAGCATCTGGAACGGCCCCACCGCGTCGTGCGGCGGCGCGGGCACGTGATCCATGATCGTCTGGAAGAGAGGCGTCAGGTCCTTCGCCTCGTCCTCCATATCGAGCGTCGACGTGCCAAGGCGGCCCGACGCGTACACGTACGGCGCGTTCAGCTGCGCCTCGTTGGCCTCGAGCTCGATGAACAGGTCGAGGACTTCCTCGTGCACGCGCATGGGGTCCGCGCCCGGACGATCGATCTTGTTGATGACGATGATCGGGGTGCGACCGAGCGCGAGCGCCTTGCGAAGCACGAAGCGCGTCTGCGGCATCGGACCGTCGAAGGCATCGACCACCAGCAGCACACCATCGACCATGCGCAGGATGCGCTCCACTTCACCGCCGAAATCGGAGTGACCGGGAGTGTCGACGATGTTGAGCTTGGCGCCGTGCCAGCGGACCGAGGTGTTCTTCGCGAGGATCGTGATACCGCGCTCGCGCTCGAGCGGATTTGAATCCATCACACGCTCGGCGACGACCTGATTCTCACGAAAGGCACCGGCCTGACGGAGCATCTGGTCGACGAGCGTTGTTTTGCCGTGATCGACGTGGGCGATAATTGCGATGTTGCGGAGTTCCATAGCCTGTGTAGTATAACGGATCGGGGCGCTCAAATGTGGACCCGACCGTTCTGCCGAAGACGGGATCATTGCGCGGGGCGATCGCGAAAAACGAGTAGAAGGTCATTGGTCGTTGGTCGTTGGTAATTGGCGACGCGCCAATGACCAAGAACCAACGACCAACGACCGATTACTCGCCTGCAAATCTTCCCGCTGCCTTACCGGCGAACTGGCGCCCCACCCGGCTTGCCACCAGCAGCCCCACCCTGCCCCGGCGCACTGGCGTTCGCCGGCGCATTCAGCGGATCAGTGTCTGCGTACGACGTATCGAACCCCTTCTCCCTCAGCTTGTTGAGGAACGACCCCTTGTCGACCGATCGCATGTACGCCTCTTTCGGCTCGATGATCTTCCGCTCGACCAGGTCGTACAGCGTGTCGTTCATCGTAATCATGCCGATCCGCTTGGACGTCTGCATGATGCTGGGGATCTGATACGTCTTTCCCTCGCGAATCAGGTTCGAGATCGCGGGCGTGACGAGGAGAATTTCATGCGCGGCCACGCGGCCGCCGCCGATCTTCTTGCAGAGGACCTGCGACACCACGCCCTTGAGCGATTCGGAGAGCATGGTGCGCACCTGTTCCTGACGGTCGGCGGGGAACTGGTCGATCAGGCGGTCGATGGTGCTCGCGGCCGTCGTCGTGTGCAGGGTGCCGAACACGAGGTGACCGGTCTCAGCCGTTTCGATCGCGATGGCGACCGTCTCGAGATCGCGAAGCTCGCCGACGAGAATGATGTCGGGGTCCTCGCGCAGTGCCGCGCGCAGCGCGCTCTTGAACGAATCCGTGTGCACCCCCACCTGACGCTGCGTGAGGATGCAGCTCTTGTTCTCGTGCACGAACTCGATCGGGTCCTCGATCGTGATCACGTGGTCGGAGCGCGAGCGATTCACGAGATCGACGAGCGCGCACAGCGTCGTCGACTTTCCGGAGCCGGTCGGCCCGGTGACGAGCACGAGTCCCTTCGTGAGGAAACAGAGGTTCTGCACTTCCTTCGAGATGCCGAGCTGGTCCGCCGTGATGATCGTATTCGGGATCACGCGGAAGACGGCCGCCATTCCCTTGCGATCCTTCAGCGCGTTCGCGCGGAAGCGCGCGATGCCCTCGATCTCGTACGCGAAGTCGGTATCCGCATGTTCCGCGAATTCCTTCTTGTTCCGCTCGGGCATGATGGAGAACAGGAGCGACTCCACGTCTTCGTTGTTCAGCTTTCCTTCGTGCTCGAGCCGCCCCATCTCGCCGTGCTTGCGGAGGATCGGCGGTTCGCCCACGCGCATGTGCAGGTCGGATGCGCCTGCGCTCACCAGAGTGCGGAGCAGCGTTTCCATCGCCTGCTTGGCCTTCTCCGGCTTTTGCGCGTCCATCTTCACGCTCTTGCGGGAGGCGCGCGGCGCCGGTGCGGCATCTTCCGGCGGCAGCTGGATCGAAGCCGCGTTGATCATGCCGGTGCGGCGCACGAAGTCGCCTTTATCATCGACGACGATCGACACGTTCCACTTTCCGTTCTGCAGCATCGCGCGCACCGAGAACACGCCCTCGGCACAATCGTAGCGGAACTTCGACGGCGTCTTCGCGTCGATCTGCTGCGCGGCGGCCGGAGTGGCGACCTCTTTGAGGAGCGAGACCACCTGCGCACCGGTCAGCGCCTTGGTGACGGGCTTCTCGACGTTGTCGACTTTCAGGATCGTGCCTTCGTCCTCGCGGAGGAGCAGCTCGTCGGCGCGGCTGCTGATCATCACGTTCAACAGGCGATCGAGTTGGGGCATAAGACGATGCGGGATGCGGGGTGGGATGCGGGATTCGGAATTTCGACCCGAGGCAGAGTGCAGAAGAGGAATGCGGGTGACGGTACTCAGTGAGAGTGGGAGTGTTCCGGCTCACACTCTTCCAGGGTCTTTCCTTCCAGCTGGATCGTCACGTGCTGGATGCCCTGCGCCGCCACCACACGCGTCATTTCTTCGAGCGACGATTGATGCGTGGCGGCGTCGGGAACCAGCGCGTGCGCGCTCATGGCGACCACGCCGGACGTCAGCGTCCAGACGTGCAGGTCGTGCACCGACTCGACGCCGCTCACCGCCTGCAGCGAATCGTGAACCTGCTTCAGGTCGATGTGCGACGGCGTCGCCTCGAGCAGGACGTCCACGCTCTCCCGCACCAGGCCCCAGCTGCTGCGGACGATCAGCAGCGTCATCACGATCGATGCGATGGGATCGGCGACGAACCAGCCCTTGTACCGGATGAACAACGCGGCAACTATCGCGGCGGCGGAGCCCAGGAGGTCGCTCAGCACGTGCAGATACGCGGCGCGAACGTTGAGCGAGTGGGACGATCCCGGGTGCAGCAGGCGAGCGGAAAGCGCGTTCACGACGAGGCCGGCCACGCCGATCACGAACATCAGCCCCGTTTGCACCGGCTCCGGCGAACGCAGCCGCTGGATCGCCTCCCACACGATGCCGGCCGACACCGCGAGCAGCACCGCGCCGTTGAGCAGGGCAGCGAGTATTTCCCAGCGCAGATAGCCGTACGTCTTGCTCGACGTCGCCGGCTGGCGCGCGAGCCAGACCACGAACAGCGAGAACGCGAGCGCGCCGACGTCGGTGAACATGTGGCCCGCGTCGGCGAGCAGGGTGAGCGAGTTCGAGACGAGGCCGCCGACCACCTCGGCGATCAGGAAGATCGTCGTGAGAATCAGCGCGCCCTTCAGCCCGCGCGACCCGGCGTGCCCGGCATGATCGTGACCGTGGTCGTCCCCGTCGCCGTGCGAGTGACCGGCGCCAGCCAAGCCGCGCTGGCGAGGCGCCGAACAGTCTGCGTAACTTGGATTCGTGCTGGCACGCATCGCGGTCATCGTCGTATTGCTGGTCCTCAACGGCTATTTCGTCGCGGTGGAGTTCGCCCTCGTGCGCTCGCGGCGCACCCGGCTGCAGGCGATGGTGCGCGCCGGCGATCCCCTCGCCCGCTTCGCCTATTCCGCTTCGGGAAATCTCGCCCGCGTGCTCTCCGCGAGCCAGCTTGGCATCACCCTCGCCTCGCTCGGACTCGGCTGGACCGCCGAGAGCGCCCTCGGCCACTCGTTCGGGGAATTCTTCACGTCGCTCCCCTTCCCGATTGAAGAATCGCTCCGCGTCAGCATCGGCGCCATAGTCGCGCTGCTGCTGGCGACCTACCTGCAAGTGGTTTTCGGGGAGCTGGCGCCGAGGGCGGTGGCACTGAATCACCCGGAGCAGATCGCCAAGTGGCTCGCGCCGCCGCTGCTCGCGTTCGCGTGGGTCGCGTCGCCGTTCATCGCGGTGCTCAACGTGTCGGCGGGCGGGGCGCTCAGGCTCTTCGGGCAGAGCTCGAAGATCCAGCGCGAAGTGGTGCACTCGCCCGACGAGCTGCGCATGCTCGTGGAGCAGAGCGAGGAACAGGGCGCGCTCGAGACGACGGACGCCACGATGCTCGGGAAGGTGTTCGAATTCTCGGAGAAGAAGGCACGCGACGTCATGACCCCGCGCACGGATATCGTGGCGATGACGGCGGATGCGTCGCTCGACGACGCGCTCGAGGTGGTGGAGGAGGCGGGGTTCTCGCGCTATCCGGTGTTCGACGAGTCGATCGACAACATCATCGGGATGCTCCACGTGAAGGACCTTCTCGGGGTGCTGCGCGAGAAGATCGACGAGTTCACGGTGCGGGACGTGATACGGGAAGTGCACGTGGTGCCGGGGTCACGCGAGGTTGAGGAGGTGCTCGCGGACTTCAAGAAGCGGAAGGAGCACATGGCGATCGTGCTGGACGAGTACGGGGGGACGGCCGGGCTCGTCACGATGGAGGATCTGCTCGAGGAGATCGTGGGGGAGATCCTGGACGAGTACGACGAGACGGTCGAGGTGCGGACGCCTTCGGCGCCTGGTGGAGAGACTTTGGTTGCGGGGGCCACGAACGTGCGGGAGGTGAACGAGTCGTTCGCGTTGTCGGTGCCGGAGGAAGCTTACACGACGCTCGGGGGGTACGTGTTCGGCGTGCTCGGGCGGCTGCCTCTCGTTGGAGATCGGGTGACTGGGGGCGGGGCCACATTCATCGTGAGGGCCATGGATGGGAGACGGATCGAGACTTTGGCGCTCGAAAAAGCAAAGGGGACGAGCGACGGGTGAGGGGCTGGGCGAACGGCGCTCATCGCCGTTGGTCACCCGTCGCCCGTCGCCGTTTTAGAACCCCTCACTCTTCCTTTCAGCGAACCGCGCGCACTGAAGGATCGCCTCGATCATGGATCCCGCATCCGCGCGATCCTGCCCCGCAATATCGATCGCCGTCCCATGATCCGGCGACGTGCGCGGGAACGGCAGCCCCAGCGTCACGTTCACCGCATGGCCGAAGCTCGCCACCTTGATGGCGGTCATCCCGACGTCGTGATACGGGGCGATCACGGCGTCGAACTCGCCGCGCATGGCGCGTACGAAGACGGTGTCTGCGGGAAACGGGCCGGACATGCCTTCATCCCGCGCCACCGGACGCAGAATCCGGTCATCCTCGTCGCCGAAGCGGCCATGGTCGCCCGCGTGCGGATTCAGCGCGCAGAGCGCCAGCCGGGGCTCCGCAATTCCGTACCAGCGTCGCAGTCCCTCCCGCGTGAGCCGGGCCGCCCAGGCGAGGGCATCCGGCGTCACCGCGGCGGGAACGTCACGCAGCGCGATGTGCGTCGTGGCCAGCACCACGCGTAGGCGATCCGACGCGAGCATCATCGCGGTGCGCGAGCCCGTGAGCGCGGCGAGCATCTCGGTATGCCCGGGAAAGTCGTATCCGCCCGCGAGCAACGCAGCCTTGTCGATGGGTGCGGTGACGATGCCGTCGACTTCGCCGGCCGACGCCATCGCCACGACACGTTCGATGGCGGCGCCGGCGATGCGGCCCGCATCGGCGATCTCGCCGGGCGAGCGCCAGGAACCCACGGAAATGTCGGGACGCACTTCGAGGCCGGAGGGACCGACGATCACGGCCTCGCACGCCGCGGCGACGCGCGAATCGCCCAGCGCCTTGCGAACTATCTCCGCGCCAATGCCGCGGGGGTCGCCCAGCGTGATGGCGAGCCGCACGTGCGAGCCCATCACATCATGATCTTGACGAACTGTTCCCGTCGCAGCTGGTCGATCATGCGGTGAAACTGGCCTTCTTCGACGAGTTGCTGGCGGATCTTGTCGCGAACATCCGCCACGGTGAGGTCGCCGGCGTCGACGCGGTCGGTGATGAGCACGATGACGAACTTCGGAAAGCCCGTCTGCGGATTCGGAATCTGAAACGGCTGCGTGAGCTGTCCCTTCTTTACGCCCTCGAAGGCATTCCGATATTCCACCGGAATCGTGGTGTCGTTGGGACTCAGCGGCACCGTCTTCAGCTCGGCGGGGTCGTGATAATACTTCACGAGCGAGTCATACGGCGTACCGGAGCGCCACTTGGTGACGACGGTGTCGGCAACGAGCTGGGCGCGCGCAACGTCCGCCGAGTCCAGGTGCGGGATGATCAGGATGTGGCTCGACTTCACCTGCGCCGGCTGCACCCGATCGATGCGGATGATATGGAACCCGAACGTCGTCTCGATCACGACTGGAAAGACCGTGCCGGGCGGCGCCCCCGAGAAGATCGCCCGGTCGAACGGCTCCACCATCAGTCCGCGCCGGGTGAACGGCATCGAGCCGCCCTGATCCCGCGAGCCCGGGTCCATCGATTCCTTCTTCGCGATCGTCTCGAAGTCGCCTCCCTTCTGGATCACCACGAGCAGCGACTCGGCCTTCGCCTTCGCGGCTGCGCGCGCAACGGGATTTGCTCTTGGCGCGACGATGACCTGCTTGAATGCGATCAGCGCCGGACGCTTGCCGATCCTGCCCTTCGCCCTCTCGAACGCGGCCGTGACGTCGGCCTCCGTGACATTCACCGGCGCCGAGAGCTTTCCATGCGCGGCCAGCGAGTCCTTCGCCATCACCTGCAGCAGGTCGCGGCGGCGGCGTTCGAGCAGCGAGGTTCGAAGCTCGGTCTCGGAGCCGAATCCTTCGGCTTTCAACTGGGCACGAAATTCGGCGTCCGACTTGAACCGGCCGTGCAGTTCCTTGAGACGCTTGTCGACGTCGGGCGCGATTTCCTTGTCGTCGACCTCCGACTTGTACTGCTTCGCGACGGCGATCAACACTTCCTGGTTGATCATGTCGCTGAGGACAGAATCGCGGGCGTACGCCATCAGGCCCGCGCTGTCCTCCGGGATCTGCGCGCCTGCCCCCTTGAGGTAGAAGATCGCGTCCATGATCTCGCTCCAGAGGATCGGCTTCTGCCCGACGATCGCGACGACGCGGTCGATCGGAATGCCGATCGGCGCGAGACCCGTGGACGTCGCCGGCTTCGGCGCAACGGGCGCGGTGACAGATCCGGGCTGCTGCGCCGCGAGTGGAGCTGCGACGCAGATGCAGAGAACTGTTCGAACGAGCGCCCGCGTGCCTGTCATGCGACCTCCCTACGGTTTCTTGGCTGGTGCCGGGGCGGGACTCGCCGGGGCCGACGGAGCGGGTGCAGGCGCGCCGGGAGCCGGGACCGCCGACTGTGGCATGTTCTTCGCCTTGGCCGAGTCGGCCTTGGCGACCGCCTTCTGGGCCTCGGTGACCGCGCGGTCGATTCCCGCCGGCACCACACGAGCCTCGAACTTCGAGCGCAGGACCCTCGACACCGGCTCCGACACATCGACGAACTGCGCCGTGTTGCTGAGCAGCGCGTTCATGAACCTCTCGATTCGCGCGGCAGCGATCTTCTCGCGCGCCGACACGCTCTTGCCGCTGTCCGCGAGGGAGGCCGGCGCGATGCCAAGGCCGTTGAACGAATTCGACACCGAGGAGGTGAACACCTGGCGAAGGTTCGCCTTTTCGCTGGAGTCGAGCTCGATCTTCGCGCTGTCGGCCGCCTTCAGCATCAGTTCGTTGACGACGAGCTGCTTGGCGAAGAGTCCCATCACCGAATCGGGGAGCTGCTGGAGCTTTTCGCGGATCTGCGTCTGCGGCGGATACGCGGCCATCCACTTCGCGACCTTGGCGGCCGTCATGTCGACGCCCTTCGCGCTCGCGACTTCGGTGCGGTCATCGCGGAACGCGTCGAGATCCGCGGCAACCGCGCGGATGGTCTTGGCGGCGGCCGGCTTCACCTCGACCTTCGCGGCCTTCTCGAGGTTGGCGCCATAGGTGCTCTCGGCCGACTGCTGCGCGACCTGCGCGTACGCCTTTATGAACTTGTCCTTCGCGTCTGCCCAGGTCTCGCGCATGATGATGTGGTACCCGAAATCCGACTGTATGGGTCCCGAGATCTCACCAGGCTTGAGCGCGAGGATACCGGCCTGGAACTCCGGCACCATCTGGCCCTTCGCGAAAACACCCAGCTCGCCGCCGGTTTCCTTCGAGCCGGGATCGGAGCTGTATTTCTTGGCCATCGCGGCGAAGTTGCCGGCGTTCAACTGCCTCGCGACGGATTCCGCCTGCTTCCGCGCGGCTTCGATCTCGGCCGGTTTCGCGACGTTCTTTTTCGCGGTGAACAGGATGTGGCGCGCGGCCAGCATGTCGCCGTCGTTGTAGTGCTTCTCGTAGCTCGCAGCGTCGGGCGCGGGCGCGGCCTTGGAGACCGCGGCGAAGAGCTTCTTGAGCCTGATCTGGGCCACCTGCGCCCACATGCCGTCGTCGATGAGCTTCTGGTCGGTCAGCGAGTCGCCGCGCGCGGCCGCCTCGCCGAGCAGCTGGTAGTTCACCCAGATGTTGGTGATCGCGAGCGCGACGTCCTTGCGGGCGGGCGCGTGCGCGGCGGCCATCATCTGCGAGAGCCGCTGGACCGTCAGCTCCTGTCCGCCGGCGCGCGCGACGGTGTCCGTGTGCCCGGTCAGCGCGTCCTTGAGCCCGGCGCAGGCGGTGAGGGCGAACATGGCGGCGAGCGCGGCTGCGCGGAAACGAATGCGAGTCATTTATACAGATGGCAGAGGACAGGGGCGGACGGCAGTACTACCGTCATGGGAGGACAATTGTTCGGAGCGCGCGGACCAAGCCCTCGAGAATGGGCGATCCGCCGAGTCGCGTGAGCTTCAGCGACAGAGGCTGCACGCGCCGCACGTCGACCTGGAATTGCACGTCCTTGAAGGAGGCCGCGAGTGGCTTCATGCGCGGCAACGCATCGTCTCGAAAGGTAACACGGGCTTCGTCTCCGCGCACCAGGATTCCCTCTACGCCCAGGGAGGCGCCGAGCACGCGCAGCTGGGCCACGTGGAAGAAGGCCTCGGCAGGGGCCGGGAGCGGGCCGAAGCGGTCGCGGATCTCGAGGCGGACGTCTTCGATCGCCGCCGATTCGGCGATGGCGGAGAGGCGGCGGTAGACGTCGAGCTTCGCGTCCTGGCTGGGGATGTAGTCGTCGGGCAGGAACGCGGGCTGGTCGAGCGACACGTCGGCCGGCGGAGGCGGGGGCGCGTTGTCGCCGCGCATGACGCGGCGCACCGTCTCGTCGAGCATGCGCAGGTACAGGTCGAAACCGACGGCCTGCACGAAGCCGGACTGCTCCGGACCGAGCAGGTTCCCCGCCCCGCGAAGCTCCATGTCCTTCAGGGCGACGCGGTAGCCGGCGCCGAGTTCGGTGTGATGTTCGAGCACTTTGAGGCGGCGTTCCGCGTCCTCGTCCACGGCGTCGGGCACCATCAGGTAGCAGTACGCGCGGCGATGCGAGCGGCCCACGCGCCCGCGAAGCTGGTAGAGCTGCGCGAGTCCGAGATGGTCGGCGCGGTTCACGAACATGGTGTTGGCGTTCGGCACGTCGAGGCCGCTCTCGACGATGAGCGTGGAGACGAGCACGTCCACTTCACCGCTCACGAACTGTTCCATCACTTTCTCGAGTGCACGCGCGTGCATCTGGCCGTGGCCCACGCCGACTCGTGCGCGCGGCACGACACGGCGCACGTGATCGGCGATCGCCTCGATCGTCTCGATGCGATTGTGCACGAAGAACACTTGTCCGCCGCGGTCGAGTTCGCGCGAGATGCCCTCGTCGATGAGTCCGTCGTCCCACGGCTCCACGAAGGTGAGCACGGGTGAGCGGTCGCGCGGCGGCGTCTGCATCAGCGTCATGTCGCGCAGGCCGGCGAGCGCGAGATGCAGGGTGCGCGGGATCGGTGTGGCCGTGAGTGTCAGCACGTCGGTCTCGAGCTTGAGCTGCTTGAGGCGCTCCTTGTGCTTCACGCCGAAGCGGTGTTCCTCGTCGACGATGATCAGCCCGAGCGTCGCGAAGACAACGTCTTTCGAGAGCAACCGGTGCGTCCCGATGACGATGTCCACCTTGCCGGTCTTCAGCGCCGCGATGATCTCCTGCTGCGCCTTCGGCCCCTGAAAGCGGCTCATTACCTCGATGCGCACCGGGAAATCGGCGAAGCGCTCACCGAACACGCGGGCATGCTGCTCGGCGAGCACGGTGGTCGGCACGAGCACGGCCACCTGCCTCCCGCTCTGGACCGCCTTGAACGCGGCGCGCACGGCGATCTCGGTCTTGCCGTAGCCGACATCGCCGACGAGCAGGCGGTCCATGGGGCGCGTGCTCTCCATGTCCTTCTTGACGTCGTCGGTGGCCTTGCGCTGGTCGGGCGTGTCCTCGAACAGGAAACTCGACTCGAGCTGCCGCTGCCAGGCGGTGTCGGCGAAGTGCGGCGGCCGGCTGGCGACCTTGCGGCGCGCGTAGAGGTCGAGGAGCTCGACCGTCATCTCCTGGATCGCGCCGCGCGTACGATCGCGCTGGCGCGTCCATCTCGAACCGCCGAGCTGATGGAGGTGCGGCGGGGGCGCGTCCTCCGACACGTCGCCTACGGCGCGGAACCGCTCGACCTGGTCTATCCGGTACAACGGCACGTTCAGGCGATCGCCGCCCTCGTATTCGATGACGATCACCTCGATCGTCGATTCGCCGGCGAAGATCGTGCTCATGCCGCGGTAGATCCCGACGCCGTGTTCGAGGTGGACCACATAATCGCCGACCTTGAGCGCCGTGACCGCCTCGAGCGCGACGCCGGTGGCGTAGCGGCGCGAACGGCGAATGCGACGTTCGCGGCGGAAGATCTCGTGATCCGTGAGGACACGCAGTCCCGCCGTCGATCCACTCGATGGAATGACGAAGCCCCCGCCGAGCACGCCGATCGCGAGCGCGGCCGGGCTGGGCTCGCCGGGACGCGCCGCGAGCAGTTCATCGAGGCGCTCGGCCTGCCCCGCGTTGTCGCAGAGGATGATCGTCGGTATGCTCCCGCGCACGAGCGCGGCGAGCCGCTTCATGTCGCGGTCGATCGTCTCCGGCTCGCGCAGCGGGAAAGCGACGACGTCGTCGTCGCCGGCGGACCCGACGATCTCGAGAGACGGGAACGCGGACAACGACGCTATCGCGTCCTGCGGCGGCTGATAGAGCTCGTCGCGCGAGGCCGCATCCTCGCCGCGGCGGCGCGCGAGGTCGATGTGGTGCGCCGCCTCTTCCCACGTGCGCCGCATCTCGGGGTCGAGGTGCACGCCGCGCGGCACGATCACGAGCGTCTCGGGGGGAAAGAGCGCCGCGAGCGTGGTGCGCTCGAATCGCTCCTCGGCTTCCGCGTCGCCGCTCACGTCCACGGGGAGGACGAGCGCGACTTCCGCCGGTTTCGATGCGCGCTGCGACATGAGGTCGAAGTGGCGCAGCTCGACGATTTCGTCGCCCCAGAATTCGAGGCGCACGGGCTCGGTCATCCCGAATCCGTACACGTCGACGATGCCGCCGCGCACCGAGAACTGCGCGACGTCCTCGACCATCTCCACGCGCTCGAAGCCGACCGATTCGAGATGTGCCGCCAGCGCGTCGAGCCGCCAGACGTCGCCGCGCCTGAGCTCGAGACGGGCCGACGCGAGGGCCTTGGGCAGCCGCGTGCGCTCCAGCACGGCGCGCGCGGTCGTGAGCAGGATGCGGACCTCGCCGCGCGTCATGCGCTCGAGGGTCTCGACGCGCTCGCCCGCGACCTCGGCGTGCGGCTCCACTTCGCCGAATCCTTCGCGCGGCGGATAGAGCGCGACGAACTCCTCGCCGAGCACCGATTGCAGGTCGGCCAGCCAGCGTTCGGCTTCCGGCAGCTGATCGGCGACGACGGTCAGCATCCTGTTCGGCGCATGTTCGGCGAGCGCAGCCACGAGCACGGCGTCGCTGGAGCCCGCGAGCCCCGCGACGCGCTGAGACCCACGCCCGGCGGGGAGCGTGCTGAGCAGCCGCTTGAACGCCGGAAGTTCCGAGAGCCGTTCGACCAGCGACGGAAGCGCCACGGTCAACCCACCATCAGTCGGCCTTCGGTGCGATCGCGCGCGTCACGACGGCTTCCGCGGCGAGCAGCAGCAAGACGAGCGCGATGAACGCGCCGTCGAGCGCGCGCCGCCCGGAGAGCGAGAAGGCCGATGCCGTCCAGCGGCCCGCGTCGTCGGTCGCGGCGACCTCCGCGCCGGAAAAGCGCGCGCGCAGCTGCGCAATCGGCAACCGGGTGAGATCCGACTCGTTGACCTCGGGATTCACGACGAGCGCACCCGCGCGCTGAGTGCCGCGAAGCCAGAAATAGACGCCCGCTCGCGACGGCGCCTCGAGGCGTGACTCCAGCACCGGCCGGCGCGTGCCGTCCGGCTCCTCGAGGTCACGCGCCCACGCAGGCCGCGCGATGCTCGCACCCGGCGCGGCTTCGGTTATCGCACCGGCGTCGCCCGCGAGATGATCGGCAATTGCGGATCCCAGCCACGGAACCCAGCTCGCACGGAGCGGGAGGTCCGTGCCCTCCGTCGTGAGCGGCGAGGCGACCAGCACGTAGCCGTCGCCCGCGACGGCCCACGGATCGCTGCCGACTTTCGCGACGGTATCGATGCTTCCCTGCTCCTGCGCGCCGCGCGGTTCGATCGCGTACCAGCGCAACGCGCTCACGCCCGAGAGTCCCGTTCCGGTGACCGGCGCCGGCCCGCTTCGCGACGGGCCGAACTTCCACGGAATTCCCGCGCGTTCGAGCGCGCGATTCGCGGCGCCGAGCTGAACCGGGTCCGACGGCGCGAAGAACACTCCCGGCCGCCTGGCCGACTCGGCGCCCGCGATCGCGATATCGTTGCCGCGCGAGACGCGGCCTTCCTGCGCGAGCGCATCGACGGCGGTGCGCGCGAACGCGCCGGCTCCGGGTTCGGCGACGACGCCGGGCGCCGATCCGACGTGAACGGCGAACCAGCGCACGTCGTCGCCGCGGAGTTCATCGGGCTCGAGTTCCACCGCGCCGGAAATCCAGCCGCGTTCGGACGGAGCGAGCCGCACGACGATGTCCTCGCCCGGCGCGACGATGCCGCGAGCGGCCGCGCGCGCGCCGAGCGCCACACGGAACGTGACGGAATCGGTCGCGGTGGTCGTCGCGCGCACCGCGCCGCGCGGCGTCCAGTGCGGCGGCTCGGCGAGTGCGCTCACGACCGATCGGTTTCGCGGCGGCGCGAGCGCCGGCGCGAATACCGTCGCCGCGACACCGTCGAGCGGTACGGCCGAAGACCAGCTCGTGGCCTGTCCGTCGGTGAGGACGGCGATCTGTCGCGACGGCAGTCCGCCACCGCGCACGAGTTGCGCGGCGCGCGCGACGGCGGCGCGCAGGTCGCCGGCTCCCGCGAGCGGCTCGGTGCGATCGAGCGCGGCGCGCACGGCGCCCGCGCCTCCGCCCACGACGCGGGAATCCGCGGTCACGAGCCAGAGCCGGTCACTCGCGTTCGCGCGGCCGATCGCGCCGCGCGCCGCGTCCTTCAGCCGGGCGAGCACCGGCGCGCCGTTGATGACGACCGACGTGCTGAGCGAGTTGTCGAGGACGATCGCGATTGCCGTGGGCGCGTGGGAAGTGCCGGCGAGCCGCCCGATCGGACGCGCGGCGGCGAGCGCCAGCGCGAGCACGGCGCATACGCGCAGCATCATGAGAGCCAGGTTGCGCAGCTTGAGCTGTCGCGAGTGCTCGCGCTCGGCGCGAAGCAGATAGCGCATCGCCGGAAAATCCACCTTTTCGCCGGTGCGCCGGCGCAGCAGATGGAGCACCAGCGGCACGGCCGCCGCACCGGCCAGTACCAACGCGAATGGCGCGAGAAAGTTCATTCTGTGCTTAGGGCAGGTGCTGGCGGGCGGCGAACGCGCGGCGCAGCGCCACGCCGAACGGCTGGTCGGTATAGACGGCTTCGTACGCAGCGCCGGTGGCCGACAGCCGGTCGCGCCACTCGCCGATCGCCACCTGCACCGTGTCGCGATAGGCGTCGCGCACTTCACTCAGCATCACGTTCACCGAGGCGGCCGTCTCGGTGTCGATGAGCTCGGTCTCCGTCTTCGCAATCGCGAGGTCGCGCTCCGCGGGATCGAGGATGTGCAGCACCGTCACGTCGTGTCCGACGGCGCGCAGTACGGAGACGGCCTTGGCCATCTCCTCTTCGTCGACGAGAAGGTCCGAGATCACCACCACCATGCCGGGGCGCGTCACGAGCTGCGCGGCCTTCATCAGCGCGCCGGGGGCGTCGGAGCCCTTGCCCGAGCCCGGGTCCTCGAGCGCCGTGATGATCCGGCGCCATTGCACCGAGCGGCCGCGCGGCGGGATCACGGTGCGCACTTCGTCGTCGAATCGAACGAGTCCGACGCCGTCGCGCTGCCGGAGCAGGAGCCACGCAACGGCCGCGGCAACCTGCTCGGCGTAGGCGAGCTTCGTCAACCGCCCCGGCGCGCCGCTCCACGCCATCGACTTGCTGACGTCGAGGACGATGGTGGCCTTGAGGTTGGTCTCCTCCTCGAACTGCTTGATCAGCCACTTGTCGGCCCGGGCGACCACCTTCCAGTCGAGGAATCGGAGATCGTCGCCGGGCTGGTAAGCGCGATGCTCGGCGAACTCGACCGAGAATCCCTTGCGTGGCGAGCGGTGCAGTCCGGTGAGGAATCCTTCCACCACCCAACGCGCAATAATTTCGATGCGGCCGAGGGCCGCCAGCGAAGCAGGGTCGATCAGGTCGGCGCGCGAGCGTGTGTCGGCCATTATTGCGATGCGGAATGTAACTGCATCTACGCGTCAACTGCGGTTTGCGCTCAGCTGTCGTCGGTCGCGCGCGGGCATGTCCCACGGGCTCCGCCTTCCGCATCGCGGCGCTGTCGCGCCGCTCGCCCGGGCGGACCCTTTGGGACACGCCCGCGCGCGCCCTCACTGGGGGAGAGATCCCCCGCCTTGGCGAGATGGGTGCGGGCACACCCGTATCGGAGCGCGCCGACACACGCTCGCGATCCGACCTTCACTTGGCGCAAACAGCGAGGCGCGCGGGACGGTGTTCGCCCTGGGCGAATACCATCCCGCGCGCCGGGAGCACCGCGCGCAGCTCAAGAACGTTAGGGGAGAAGCTCGCGCGCGACTATACTTAATGATTGGAAGAAAGCACACCCGAACAAGGACCGACGTGCAGCTCGACCGCATTCGCAATTTTTGTATTGTCGCGCATATCGATCACGGCAAGTCGACCCTCGCCGACCGCCTGATCGAGGCCACCGGCATGCTCCAGAAGCGGGAAATGAAGGAGCAGGTGCTCGACACGCTCGACCTCGAGCGCGAGCGCGGGATCACGATCAAGCTGAACGCCGTGCGCATGAGCTACACGGCGAAGGACGGCGTGACCTACGAGCTGAACCTGATCGACACGCCGGGGCACGTCGACTTCACGTACGAGGTCTCGCGGTCGCTCGCGGCGTGCGAGGGAGCGATCCTCGTCGTTGACGCGTCGCAGGGGATCCAGGCGCAGACCCTGTCGAACCTCTTCCTCGCGATGGAAGCCGGGCTCGAGATCATCCCGATCCTGAACAAGATCGATCTCCCGGGCGCCGAGCCGGAGAAGCGCCGCGCGGAAGTCGTCGGCCTGCTGGGATGCGATCCGGACGACATCCTGCTGGTGAGCGCGAAGGAAGGGATCGGCATCGTCGAGCTGCTCGAGAAGGTCATCGAGAAGACGCCGCCGCCGAACGGCGACCCAAAGGCGCCGCTGCGCGCGCTCGTGTACGACTCGTACTACGACCGGTATCGCGGAGCGGTGCCGAGCATTCGGGTCGTGGACGGTACCATCAAGAAGGGAACGCGAATTACGTTCGGCGCGAACGACGGCATCTACGAAGTGCAGGAAGTCGGCTACAACCAGCTCCGGCAGGTGCCGACCGACGTGCTGACGGCCGGCGAGGTGGGATACGTCGTCGCGAGCGTGCGCTCGGTGAAGGAGACGCGCGCGGGCGACACGGTGTTCGACGCCGACAATCGCGCCGCCGCCCCGCTCCCGGGTTACCAGGCGGTGAAGTCGTTCGTGTTCGCCGGTCTCTACCCGACCGACACGCAGCAATACGAGGAGCTGCGCGACGCGCTCGAGAAGCTGCAGCTCAACGATGCCTCGCTGCACTACGAACCCGAGACCTCGACGGCGCTCGGCTTCGGGTTCCGTTGCGGATTCCTCGGGCTGCTGCATATGGAGATCGTGCAGGAGCGGCTCGAGCGCGAGTTCAACCTCAACCTGGTCACGACGGTCCCGAGCGTGGAGTACCGCGTGCACAAGACCGACGGCGAACTCATGCTCGTCGAGAATCCGGCCCTCATGCCTCCGGCCGCGGTGATCGACCACGTGGAGGAGCCGTATGTGAAGGCGCGCATCATGGCGCCGACCGAGTACATCGGGGCGATCATGACGCTCGGCACCGAACGGCGGGGCGAGTACAAGGGCATGCACTACATCGACACCGCTCGCGTGGAGTTCGACTGGGAGTTCCCGCTCGCGGAGATCATCCTCGACTTCTTCGACAAGCTGAAGTCGATCTCGCGCGGATACGCGTCGCTGGACTACGAAATGCTCGAGTACCGCCGCAGCAAGCTCGTGCGCCTGGACATGCTGATCAACGGCGACTCGATCGACGCGTTCAGCGTGATCATCCACGAGGACAAGGCGTACGAGTGGGGCCGCAAGATCGCCGACAAGCTGAAGGAGCTGATCCCGCGGCAGCTGTTCGAGGTCGCGATCCAGGCGGCCATTGGAATGAAGGTCATTGCGCGAACCACAGTAAAGCCGTTGCGGAAGGACGTGCTCGCCAAGTGCTACGGCGGAGACATCACCCGCAAGCGGAAACTGCTGGAGAAGCAGAAAGAGGGAAAGAAGCGGATGAAGCAAGTTGGGTCGGTCGAGATTCCGCAGGAGGCGTTTTTGGCGGTGCTGCAGGTGGAGTAAAACGATGGAAGATGTAAGATCGAAGATGGAAGTTGTGCGCGATCTTCGGTGAGCATCTTCTATCTTCCATCTTACATCTTCGATCTTCCATCGCATGTCGTCACTCGTAATCCAGACGAGCTATCTCGGTGATGTCGTCCTGACGACGCCGCTCCTCGCGGAGCTGGCATCGCGGGGGCCCGTGGATGTCGTGGTGACGCCGGCGGCGGCGGCGCTGCTCGCGAATCATCCCGCGGTGCGTGACCTGCTCGTGTTCGACAAGCGCGGCGCCGACGACGGCATGGCCGGGCTGTGGCGTTTCGCGCGCGGACTGCGCAAGCGGTCCGACGGGACGACGCGAGAGATCGCCGCGGCGTATCTCGCGCAGGGATCGATGCGCAGCGCTTCGCTCGCGCTGTTCGCGGGGATCCGCGAGCGGGTCGGATTCGATTCGTCGGCGGGCCGTATGCTGTACACGCGACGCTCGCGCTATCGCGGCAGCCGTCATCACGCCGAACGGCTGTGGCGGCTGGCGGCGGGCGATGAGGCACCCGATCCCCCGCCCGAGGTGATCCGGCCGAGGCTTTATCCGGGCGAACGGGAACGCGCGGCGGTCGATGCCCTGCTCAAGGACGTGCCGCGCGACGGCGCACAGCTCCTCGCGCTCGCGCCCGGGAGCATCTGGGGCACGAAGCGGTGGCCGCATTTCCCGGCGCTCGCCGCACGCCTTGCGCCGCTCTATCGGCTCGTCGTCGTTGGTGGGGCCGACGACAACGCGCTCGCCGCGGAGATCGCGCGCGCGTCGGGACCCGAA
This sequence comes from Gemmatimonadaceae bacterium, assembly GCA_017881585.1. Classification (GTDB taxonomy): domain Bacteria; phylum Gemmatimonadota; class Gemmatimonadetes; order Gemmatimonadales; family Gemmatimonadaceae; genus Fen-1231. The sequence goes on from JADGQS010000021.1 coordinate 20,629, forward strand.
CGCGTGATCAACGCGACCGGGAAGCTCTCGCTGCTCGCATCGACGGAGCTGCTCTCGCGGTGCGCAGCCCTGGTGACCAACGACTCGGCGCCGCAGCATCTCGCGTCGGCGGCCGGCACACCCACGCTCTCGATCTTCGGTCCGACCGCTCCGGAATTCGGATTCGGCCCGCTGGCACCCCGCCACGCGACCGTCGGCAATCAGTTGCTGACGTGCCGGCCGTGCCATCCTCACGGACCCGAGGTATGCCCGCTCGGACACTGGAAGTGCATGCGGGAGCTCGAGGTCGAGCAGGTCTCACGCGCGTTGAATAGCTTATTGCTCCCATGACGCGCACACGATTCGTCCTCGGCGTCGACCTCGGCGGCACGAAGATCTCCGTTGGCGCGATGGCGGCGGACGGCAGCCGCCAGCATGCGCTGCACTCCCTGCCGACGCTCGCGGCAGAGGGCGCGGACGCGGTCGTCGAGCGCATCGCGTCGATGATCGAGGCCGCGATCGCGCAGACCATGACGGAAACGGGCGCGGCGCGCGATGACTTTCTCGGCGTCGGCATCGGCAGTCCGGGCCCGCTCGACCGCGAGGCGGGTCTCGTGATCACCACGCCGAACCTCGGCTGGCACAACTTCCCGCTGCGCGACAGGGTCTCGAACGATGTCGGGCTTCGCGCGACGCTCGACAACGACGCGAATTGCGCGACGCTCGGCGAGTGGTGGATCGGCGCCGCCCGGGGAACGCAGAACGTCGTCGGCATCACGATCGGCACGGGGATCGGCGGCGGCCTGATTCTCGACGGCAAGCTCTACCACGGCGCGAGCGACGCCGCGGGCGAGATCGGTCACACCACCATCGATTCGACCGGTCGCCGCTGCAAGTGCGGCAACTACGGATGCCTCGAGGCGTATGCGTCGGGTCCGGCCATCGCCGATCGCGCCCGCGAGGCGCTGGCCGGCGGAGAGGACTCGCTGCTCACCACGATGGTCGAGGGCCGGCTCGAGCATCTCATGGCGCAGCACGTCTACGAAGCGTCGAAGAAGGGAGACGACGTGGCGCGCGAAGTCGTGCGCGAGACTGCGCGCTTCATCGGCACCGGAGTCGCGAACCTGCTCAACATCTTCAATCCGAACGTCGTAGTGCTCGCGGGCGGAGTCGCGCAGGCCGGCGAAGACCTGTTCGGCCCGCTTCGCGCCGAAGTTCGACGGCGCGCGTTCAAGCCCGCGGTGGAGGCGTGCCGCATCGTGCCCGGCGAGCTCGGGGTTGCGGCGGGCGTGGTCGGTGCGGTGGCGACCTATCTCGCGCAGTACCCGGCGGAGGCGTGAGCCGCCGCAAACGCCTCGGTGTGATCGGCACGTTCGTGTGGGACGTGATCCACGGACGCGATCCGCTGAGCGCACCGGTGCAGGAGTGGGGCGGCATCACGTACGCGCTGAGCGCGTTCGACGCCGCGCTGCCGCCCGACTGGGAGCTCGTTCCCCTGGTGAAGGTCGGCGAGGACCTCGCTCCGCAGGCCCGCGAGTTCCTGCGCAGCCTCCGGCGCGTCGCACCCGACGCACGTCCCATTGTCGTGCCCTACCGCAATAATCGCGTCGAACTGTTCTACACCGATGCCGAACGGCGCAGCGAGGTGCTTTCCGGCGGCGTCCCGGGCTGGAGCTGGCTCGGCCTCGCGCCGCTCGTGCGCGACCTCGACGCGCTGTACGTGAACCTCATCAGCGGGTTCGAGCTCGACCTCCCGACGGCACAGTTGCTGCGCCAGAATTTCACGGGGCCGATCTACTGCGACCTCCACTCGATCGTGCTCGCGGTGCAGCCGGACGGACTCCGCACGCCGCGTCCGCTTCCGGATATCGCCGAGTGGTGCCGCTGCTTCGACCTGCTCCAGGTGAACGAGGACGAGCTCGCGATGATCGCGCCGGACGGGCTGGCGCTCGCCGCGACGGCGCTCGCAAACGGCGTGCGCTCGCTCGTCGTCACGCTCGGCGCGCGCGGGATCGTGTACTTCGCGGCGCCCGAGTTCGAGAAACTGAGCGATGTTCGCCGCGATGCGGCGAGTGCGCCGCGCACGGCACGCGCGGGATCTCTCGGGGCAATCAGAACACAGTTGGTGCCTTCGCGCATTGCGCAAGTGGCTGGCGGCGGCGATCCCACTGGATGCGGCGACGTATGGGGCGCAACATATTTCTCTCGTCTCGCAGCCGGAGATATTTTTCCGGACGCGATGAGGGCGGCGCTCGAAGCCGCCGCACGAAACGTCGAACATCGCGGAGCCAGCGGGCTCGCCCACTACCTGCGCAGAGAATTGAGTCCCACGTGACCGTTGTCATTGCCGTTCCCTCATCGCTGGACGACCTCACGTTCGAGAGCGTGCTCGACCAACTGGCGCAACACCCCGCCGACGCGAAGGTCATCGTCGACGCCCGCCATGCCACGTTCGCGACGCCGTACGGGCTCACCGCGCTGCTGACGCTCGCGCAGACACGCGCCGAGAAGGCCGAGTTCCTGCCGCCGGAGAATCCCGACACGGTTTCGTACTGGGCGCGCGCGGGCTTCTTCCGCTACGCCGAGGAGTTGTTCGACGTGCGCGGGCATGTGCCGCGTCCGCGGTCTGCCGGCGAGAGCGACGTGCTGCTCGAGGTGACACCCGTCACCAAGAGCGACGACGTCCACGGGGTGGTGGAGCGCATCCAGGAGCGCGCCGCGAGCATACTATTGAACAAGCTGCATCTCGAATCGCGCGCGACGATGGGCTTCGCGATGACGCTGTCGGAGGCGTGCCAGAACATCGTGGAGCATGCCGGGCGCGGCGGATGGGTGATGGTGCAGGCCTACAATTATCGCCGGCGCCTCGGCGGACGGTTCGTGGTGGTGATCGCGGTGTGCGATGCCGGCGTGGGGTTTCGCTCGTCACTTGAGAGTGGGCAGCGTCGCCCGCTGTCCGATCGGTGGGACGACGCCGTCGCGCTGGAAGCCGCGGTGGTGAACGGCGTGAGCCGCTACGGCGATCCGGGCCGCGGCCAGGGCCTCAAGGGAATTCGCGGATATGTGCATCGGTGGGAAGGAAAGCTTTCGGTGCGAAGCGGTACGGCACGGATCGCGCTCATCCCGAGCTGGGACGACGACGTGCCGCGCCGCGAGGGTCTCGCATTCTTTCCGGGCGCGCAGTTACAAATCACCATTCCAGAAAAAGTGAGCGCTGTAGCGTGACGCGAATCGATGTCGGTTCGGTCCTCAGGCATTCGGCGAACCTTCCGTTCTCCGATCTTGTCACGCGCCCGACGGGCGCGGCCGTGAGGCGGTGCATCCAGACGGAGCTCGCCGCGCTCAGCGAAGGCGACGTGGCTCTCCTCGACTTCTCGCATATCGGCATGATGGACTATTCGTGTGCCGACGAGGTGGTCGCGAAACTCCTGATTGCGCTGGCGGGCCAGGACGCGCACGCGGGGTACATCGTCTTCCACGGCATCACCGACGCGCACCTCGAAGCGATCGAAGTCGTGCTCGACCACCACGGCCTCGCCCTCGTCGTGCAGTTCGCCGACGGCGGCGCGCGCCTCGTCGGCTCGGTGAGCGACGAAGAACGCGCGATCTGGGAGATGGTGTATGCGCGCGGATCCGCGGCGGCGGCCGACGTCGCCGACGTCGCCGGCCGCGAGCCCGCCGAGATGGCGCGCATCCTCGAGTCGCTGCTGCGCCGCCGGCTGCTCCGGCACGACGGCGTCACGTACGCTCCGCTCGGCCCGGTGCAGTAATGGCGCACACCCCGCCGCTGCAAGTCGTCGGGTTCATCGGTACTCGCGTCTCCGACGCCGAACGCGGCCCGCTGGTCATGCTCAACGCCGACGAAGCACGCCAACGGCTGGTCAACGACGGCGAACTGGTGTGGGTGTACGGACCGCGGCGCCACGACCTGGCGCCCGTAATGATCGATGACAGTGTTCCACGAGGCGGCGTCGTCGTGCGCGACATCGCAGGCCTCGCACCGACCGAGATCGTCCGGCTGATCAAGGTGGACACGGACCGTCCGGTGCTCGCCACGCCGCCGCGCGCGAAATAGAGCCCTGAGGAGACCGTTCCGATGAGCAAGAAGAAGGGGTCGCAGTCCCTGTCCACGATCGCGATCCACGGCGGAGCCGAGACGCGCCACGCGGGCGATCCGGTGGTCGCGCCGCTCGTCCAGTCGGTGAACTACGTGCAGGAAGTCGGCACGGGCGCCGGCCTCAAATACACGCGGTACGGCAACACCCCGAACGCCGAGCGCATCCAGAAGCGGATCGCCATGCTCGAGGGCGCCGAAGCGTCGCTCGTGCTGAGCAGCGGCATGGGCGCCACGGCGTGCGCGATGCTCGCACTGCTCCGCCCGGGGGACCACCTGCTGGCGAGCGCGTACATCTATGGAGGGACTCACCGGCTGCTCACCGAAGAGTTCAACCGCCACGGCATCGACGTGACGCTGGTGGATCCGCTCGAGCCGCGTGCGTGGCGCAAGCGGCTGCGCAAGGAAACACGCGCGATTTTCGTGGAGTCGCCGGTGAACCCGACGTGCCGCGTGCTCGACCTGCGGCCCATCTCCTATCTCACGAAGGAAGTGGGTCTCGCGCTCGTCGTGGACTCCACGTTCGCGAGTCCTGTCAATTTTCGTCCAATCGAGCACGGCGCCGACGTCGTGATCCACTCGGCCACCAAGTATCTCAACGGCCACCACGACGTGCTCTCCGGAGTCGTCGCGGGCACCGAGAGCTACATCCAGGAAGTGCTGCAGAAGGAGATGGTCTGGGGACAGACGCCCGACCCCTTCGCCCTCTGGCTGCTGGAGCGCGGCCTCAAGACGATCGACGTCCGCGTGCGCCGCCAGAACGACAACGCGATGCGGATCGCGCACTGGTGCTCGGACCGGAAGGAGATCAAGCGCGTCCACTACCCCGGACTCTCCGACCACCCGGATCACGAGATCGCGCGGGCCATGCTGGACGGCTTCGGCGGCATGCTCGCGCTCGAGCTCGCGGGCGGCGGCAAGGCCACGGACAAGTTCCTGCGCCGCCTGAAGCTGATCACGCACGCGGCGAGCCTCGGCGGCGTCGACTCGCTCATCTGTGAGCCGCGGTACACGTCGCACGCCGCGATGTCGAGCGAGGAACGCGCGCGCATCGGCATTCCTGACGGCTTCCTGCGCCTCAGCATCGGGATCGAGGATGCCGACGACATCATCGCCGACATCGAACAGGCGTTGAAGTAGGGAATGATCCGTTTCACGCACGTCTTCAAGGAATTCCCCCGCACCGGGCTGGCGCTGCAGGATGTGTCGTTCCACGTGGCCAAGGGCGAGTTCGTCTTTCTCACGGGCCCGAGCGGTGCCGGCAAGAGCACGATCCTCAAGCTGGTCTTCCTCGAGGAACGGCCGACCAAGGGCGAGGTGAAGGTCAGCGGCGTGAGCTCGGTCACCATCCGCGGCCGCGACGTGCCCCGCCTGCGCAGGAAGATGGGCGTGATCTTCCAGGATTTCCGCCTGCTCGAGGACCGCAGCGTCGAGGCGAACATCGCGTTCGCGCTCGAGGTCACCGGCGCGCCGCCGTCCGCCATCGGCCCCAAGGTGAGCCGGCTGCTGGGACAGGTCGGGCTCGCGTCGAAGGCGACGTCGCTGCCCCGCGAGCTCTCCGGCGGCGAACAGCAGCGCGTGGCGATCGCGCGCGCGCTCGCGAACGATCCCGTCGTGCTGATCGCGGACGAGCCCACGGGCAACCTCGACGAGCGCGCCACGCGCGGTATCTTCCAGCTCCTGCGCGACATCAACGCGAACGGCACGGCGGTGATCTTGGCGACGCACGATCTCGAGCTGATCCGCCGCGCCGAATGCCGGACGATCGAGATGAACCACGGCGCGATCGTGTTCGATTCCGCCGACCAAGCCTCCACACACCCTGCCCCGGGAGCGAACTCGCCATGAGGCTCGCCTGGCGTGAGGCCTTCCTCGCCTTCAAGCGCGCCCCGGTGCTCAGCATCCTCAGCATCACGACCATCGCGTTCTCGCTCTTCGCGTTCGGCCTGTTCGGCCTCGTGGCACTGAACATCCGGCGCCAACTCAGCCAGCTCGAAGAACGCGTCGAGATCCGCGCCTTCGTGGTGGACGGCACGAACGCCGAGGCCACCAGCGCCGCGCTCGGCGACATCGCCTCGTTCCCGGAAGTCCTGTCCGTGAAGCTCGTGTCGCCCGAGGAGGCGCTGGTGCGCGCCCGCCGCGAGCTCGGCGAGTTCAGCGACGTGTTCGAGGCCGGAATCCTTCCCGCGTCGATCGACGTGAGGCTCAAGGAAGGGTACCGCGATCCCGCCACGGTGTCGGCCGTCGCCGGCCGCATCAAGAACTACGACTTCATCGACGACGTGCGATTCGGCGAGGAGTGGGTGCAGAAGCTCTATCGCATTCGCAACATCGCGACGATCGCCGGCGCGGTGCTCGGCCTGGCTTTCGCCGGCGTGGCGGTGATCATCATCGGATCGACGATCCGCATGGCCGTGCTCGCGCGATCACGCGAGATCTCGATCATGCGCGTCGTCGGCGCGACGGACGGGTTCATTCGCAGCCCGTTCCTGATCGAGGGCCTGCTCAAGGGCACGCTCGGCGGGCTGCTCGCGCTGCTGCTCACATGGCTCGCCAATTCACTGATCGGGAAATTCGTGTTCAGCGCGGAATTCTTCGACACGAAGTTCGCCGTGGCCGGAGTGGCCGCGGGCGCACTGATCGGCCTGCTCGGCAGCGCGTTCTCGGTCGGGCGGCACTTGCGGGAGGTGTAGTGAAGTACGGCCGCACGGCACTGCTCGCCATCGCGCTCCCGGTCGCGCTGCTCAATCCGCAGCGCATTCGCGCCCAGCAGGCCGCCCCTCCCCAGGCCCCGCAGCAGAACGCCGCCGAACGCCTCAAGGCACAGAAAGACGAGCTCGAAAAGATCCGTCTCGAGCGCGCCGACCTGCAGCGCCGCATGCGCGACCTGCAGTCCACCGTGCACGACCTCTCCGAGGAGCGCACGAACATCGCGCGCCAGGCCGACGCGACGGCGCGCGCGGTGCACACGCTCGACAAACAGCTCAACGTCCTCGCCGACGAGGAGAACGACGCCACCGCGAACCTGATCCGCGCGCAGGACGAACTCGCGATCAAGCGCGCGGTGCTGCGCAACCGCGTGCGCGAGATCTACAAGCGCGGAGCGCTGTATTCGGTCGAAGCCATGCTCTCGGCGCAGTCGTTCGGCGAGCTGGTGTCGCGCTACAAGTACCTGCACCTCGCCGCGCAGCGCGACCGCGCGCTGGTGCACCGCGTGGAGGCGCTCGGCCAGCAGATCGGCAACCAGCGCCAGATGCTGGTGACGCTGCGAGGCGACGTCGAGATCTCGAGGCAGCAGAAGGCGGACGAGGAGACGCAGCTGCGCGCTCTGGACGAAAAGCGCGCGCGGAGCCTGGCGCAGGCGCAGGCGAAGGAGAAGCAGACTGAGAGCCGCCTCGCGCAGATCGCGAGGGACGAGGCCCGCCTCGGCAACGTCATCGCCCTGCTCGAGGTCGAGCGCAAGCGCGCCGAGGGACGCAGCGGCAGCAACTTCCCCTCGAACAGCACGCTGAAGACCGCCGATTTCGGCCGGCTCGACTGGCCGGTCGAGGGCAACATCATCTACCAGTTCGGCCGTCTCGTGAACCCCAACAACACGACCACGCGGTGGAACGGGATCGGCATCGCCGCGGCGGAGGGGACGCCGGTGAAGGCCGTCGCGGCGGGCGTCGTCGCGCTCGTCGACGAAAGTTTCGGCACATACGGCAGGACGGTCGTGATCCAGCACGGCGGCAACGACTACTCGATCTACAGCTCGCTCGGCAGGATCTCCGTCACGAAAGGGACGAAGATCGTGAAGGGCCAGGCGATCGGCACGGTCGGAAAATCGGATCCCGAAATGGAACCGCACCTCCATTTCGAGATGCGCCCCGGCCAGCGCGCCGTGGATCCGCTCGAGTGGCTGCGCTCGAGAAGGTGAAAAAGAAAGGCGATGGAAGATCGAAGATGGAAGATCGAAAACCGAAGTCCGAAACGGCGGGCGGTCTGCTCGGCGCGCACATCTCGACGGCGGGCGGAGTGGTCAACGCTCCCCCGCGCGCCGACGACATCGGCGCGACGGCGATGCAGATCTTCACGAAGCAGCCGAATCGCTGGGCCGAGCACGAGATTGCGCCGGAGGACGCCGCGGCGTTTCGTGACGCGCTCGCGAAAAGCGGCGTGCGCTTCACGAACGCGCACGACAGCTACCTGATCAATCTCGCCTCGCCCGACCCGGCGCTCCGCGACAAGTCAATCGGGAGTTTTCGCGCGGAACTGAGGCGGTGCCACGCGCTCGGGCTCGACGCGCTCGTGTCGCATCCCGGAAATTTCATGGACGACCGCGCCGACGGAATCGCGCGAAACGCGGACGCGATCACGCAGTCGCTCGAACAGGAACCGGGGGCCACGCGCCTGCTCATGGAGCTCACCGCCGGCCAGGGCACGGTGATCGGCTCGACGTTCGAGGAGATGGCGCTGCTGCTGACGAAGATTCCCGCAAGGCTTCGAAAACGCATGGGCGTGTGCCTCGACACGGCACACGTGTTCGCCGCCGGCTACGACCTGATCAAGGACTACGACGGCGTCTGGGCACGATGCGAAGACGTCCTTGGCATCGAACGGCTCGGGCTGCTGCATCTGAACGATTCCAAGACGCCGCTTGGTTCGAGGAAAGACCGGCACGAACTGCTCGGCGCCGGGGAGATCGGCGCGGGCCCGTTCGAAAGGATCATGCGGGACCAACGCCTCGCGAACATCCCCAAGGTGCTCGAAACGCCGAAGGGGGACGATATGGTCACGAACGATCGGCGGATGCTGAAGATGCTGCGGGCGTTCGCTGAAAAGGGCGCGGGAGAGAGTGGGGAGAGATGAGACGAATACGGAATTTCGAGCCGATGCAGAATGCAGAAGAGGAATGCGGGATGCGGTACCAAGAGGGGAGACATGAGAAAGGGCGCGGACTCGCGTGAGTCGCGCGCCAGCGGAAACTCAGAACGTCCGCACCAGCGCATAGGTGACGAGCGTGGATGCCGCGATCCCGTTGGCCGGAATGATCTGCGCCGTGAGACCGGCGTTCACGCGGAAGCGGATGAACGAGGCGGCTCCGCCGCGCAGCGCAACCGAAACAGGCACGGCCGGCGTCAGCGGCCTGATCCGCAGCGGATAGCTCGTGAGACTGAGCGCGTTGGGGAGAACGCTGCGGTAATTCCAGCTCGGATTCGCGTAAGCCGGGTTCGACGAGACGCCGGTTCCGTCCACGTACTGCGCGATCGCCCACGACTGGTAGGTGCTGGCCAGCGCCGGAAGGGAGGTCGAAAAAACGTTGGAGAGGTTCGCGAATCCGGTAACGGCGCCGTTGTCGATCGCGCGGGAGAAGGTCGCCTGCGTACCCGTCGTGTTGTCGAGCAGGTATCGCATGAACTGCCACCCGGCCCCGAGCGTCTGGAGATTCTCCGTGTTGGAGTAGGGCGTGCTCGTCTCCGGGGACGAGAGATACGAGTTGAGCAGCTCGAGTCCCTGGACGAGATACGCCTTGACGAGGTCGAGCTGCGCGCCGTTCGCGTTGGCGCCCGTGCTGATCGTGACCCATGTGAGTTTCTGCTTCGGCGCGAAGCCGGAGACCCTGTAGTACAGGAGTTCCTGCGCCAGCATGGCCTGCGATTCGTCGAGCCACGATTCCTCGAGGCGTGTCGCCGCGGTGTTCACGTACAGGTGCCGTCCCGCATTGATCAGGTGCTGGAACTCGTGCACGACGGTCGTGAGGACTTGGCTCGTGACGATCGGCTTGTTATTGAAGTAGGCGTTGTATTGAGAGGTCGCGTCCACCACGGGGAGGTAGAACATCTCCCCGACGTTGCTCCCCGCGCACGCGGCGAGCGTGGCCGTGGACGTGAGAGGAAACAGGTCCCGGCCGAAGAAGAACCCTCCCACGTACGAACCCTGGCCCGGGAGCGAGAGCTGGTTCACGAGCTGCGAAAAGAACAGCAGCACGCGGCCGTTGCCGTCGATGTCAGTCGGCGCGCCGAAGTTCAGCGTGTCGAGCGGGTAGATCAGCGTGTCGAACGCCGCGGCAAAGTTCTGGTAGTCCGCGTTCGTGAAACCGTTCGGCGGCACGAGGGTGTCCACGGCGATGATCGCGCGAGTCGACACCGCAACGATCGTCGCGCCGTGCGGCTGCGGCGTGCCGCAGGCACTCGTCGCGTTGCCGTTCAGCGAGAGGGGCGAACCGACTACCGGAGTCGGCGGCAGATTGGTGATGGCCGAGATGCCTCGCGGCGCGGCGAAGGACCGCGAGCGGCCGGCGTACCATGCGCGCGCCGCCGCGAACCTCGGATTGAGCTCGCGGCGCTCCATTTCGCGCATGCGCATCTCGAAATCGACGTTGCGCGGCACACGCCGGGCCGAGACGCGCGGACCGCCGCCGATCAGCTGCGGAGTCGGCCCGTTCACGACCGGAACCGTGCTGGTCGCGAGCAGTGAGACCGTTTGCACCGTGGTGCCGGTGTCGAGGCTCGAGTTGAAGGCGACGAGCGCGTACTCCGAGCCCGCTCCGCCGTTGATGCAGAGCGACGAGCGCTCGAGGCCGGTGAACTGGTGGACGTCGCCGACGTTCAGCGCCAGCGGCGTCACGTTCGCGCAGGAGAGCTGGGCGGCGGAGGCCGAGACCGCGATCGTATTCTGCCCGACGATGGATCCGATCGACGCGGAGATGGACGCGACGCCGGCCGCGACGCCAGTGACGACGCCGGCCGATGACACCGTGGCCACGAGAGGGTTCGAGGAGCTCCAGGTGAACGTCTGGCCGGCGATCGTCGCGCCGCTCGAGTTGTGCGCCGAGGCGACCAGCGAGATGGTGGATCCGATGAAGACGGAGGTCGTGGTCGCGGCATCTACGGCGATCGACGCCACCGGGCCGGTAACGTCGCCCGGACCGGTGCCGCCGCCGGAACAGGCGCAGCACAGGGTGAGCAGCACCATCCCGACGATCGAACGACGGTTCCTCATGGGGCGCATGACCCCAATGATAGTCCGTGTCTAGCGTTTCCGGCCCTCCCTGCGTAGCCTCAGTACTCGATGTCCCGCCGATCCAGCCCCCTCCGCCGCCTGACCGGGTGGCGCCACCAGTTCGTGCTCGCGGCGCTCTTTGCGCTGCAGGGTGCGATCACGCTCTCCCCGTTGCTGGAACCGAACGAGAAGGGCCGGATGCCCGTGCACGTCGAGCAGCAAGGCGCCACGCACAGATACCAGCACAACGAGGCGACCTGCGCCATCTGCGCGGTGCGATCGCTGCATTCCTCGCCGGCGCAGACGTGTCCGGCAATCGCGTGCGATCGCCAGCAGACGGTCGCGGCTCTCGATGCTCCCGTGACTCCTGCCTTCCGCGTCGATCCCACCGCCCTTCCCCGCGCCCCGCCGCAGCCGACCTGAGGTTCCTTCGGCCCGGGGACCGGCGCGCCAGCGGCGCGCTACGGGCGCGTGGCTGACGGAATCGCGGCGCGGTACGACAAACAAACTCTTCAGGGAACGAATGCGAACATCCATCTGGATGGCCGCGCTGGCGCTCGTCGCCGGCCCGGCATCCGCACAACAGCGTGCGCAGGCAGTCGGCGGCGATGCCGCGGCCGAC
>JADGQS010000092.1 GCA_017881585.1 Gemmatimonadaceae bacterium
GATGTTCTCCGGCTTGATGTCGCGATGCACGATGCCGTGCTGGTGCGCGTACTCCAGCGCATCGAGGACTTCTCTCGCGATCCGCACCGCTTCATCCACGCCGAGCTGCGTCTCGCGATTGAGTTTTTCGCGGAGCGTCTCGCCCTGAATCCAGGGCATCACGTAGAACAGGAAGCCATCGGCCGTGCCCGAGTCGAACAACGCCAGAATGTGCGGGTGCTGCAGGCTCGCCGTGGTCGTGATCTCGACCACGAAGCGCTCGGCGCCCAGCACCGCGGCGAGCTCCGGCTTGAGCACCTTGAGCGCGACCTTGCGCTTGTGCTTGAGATCCTCGGCGAGAAACACCGTCGCCATGCCGCCGGCGCCGAGTTCGCGCTCGATAGTGTAGCGGCCGGCCAGCGCGGCGTTGAGGCGGTCGAGTTGAGAGGTCACTTCTTCACCGCCAGCGCTGTCCGCTCACGCAATTCGTACTTCCAGTCGCGCACCACCACTGTCTGCGCGTCGGCGCTCGTGGGCTTGATCAAAAGAAAGTGCTGGCCGTCCGGCGCGAGGTCGAAGTTGGCGTGTACGGAGCCCGTGAAGGTGTAGGTGCCATCGAAGAGCGGCTGCCGCGAGATCACCGAGAAGCTCGGCGTCGTCGAAATCGTCGCCACGTTGATCTGCTCGTTCGCGACATAATAGATATGCCGTCCATCGCGCGACCAGATCGGCGTGGCCCCACCGGCGGCGGTGACGGCATAGCGCGCGCCGAGCGCGGGAAACGCCTGAACGTACACCTGCATGGACCCCGACTGGTCGGAGTTGTATGCCACCCACCGGTCATCCGGTGAGAAGCGCGGAGCTTCTTCGATAAAACTCGTCGCCACGATGGGCTTCGGTGTGGTATCCCCATCCAGCCGCCGGTACCATAGGTCTTGCGGCGCGCCAGGCCCATTGCGCCGGTACGCGAGCACGTGTCCATCGTGGCTGATGACGCCTTCGTCAACGTTCTGGCCGGCGTGCTGCTGTAGCAGCTCAGCGGCGCCGCTTCCATCCGATGGCTGCCACCAGAGTTCGGTGTCTTTCCGAACGGAACGAAAGAGCACACGCTTCCCGTCCGGGGTCCACTCCGGGCGGCTGTTCGTTCCTTCGGCGGTGAGCCGCGAAGGCGTGCCCGACGCGATGTCGTAGATCCATATGTCGGATGACCCTGCCGTCGTGATGCCGACGGCGAGTCGCTTCCCGTCGGGCGAGAATCGCGGCCACGAGTAGTCCTTTGACTCCGGAAACAGTATTCGTGCGCGTCCCTGTAAGTCGACCAACACGAGCTGTGAGGTATTCTCCCCAGTCTGAAACACCAGCGAGCCGCTCCGCGAGATCGCCACTTTCGCGAAGCCGCTGTTGCTGACGCCGATACCAGCTTCCACCTGAACGGGCGAGCCGGTGAGGTGCGCGCCGCGCTCGTCGAACGGCACCGCCATCAACGCGTTTGTCGCAAGACTCACATAGATGAGCTTGCCTTCGAGCACCGCGACTGGATACGTACTACCGGGAAGGTCGAGAAGCCGCGTGGTTCCTTTCGTCAGCGACGCCACGCCGATTCGTGATGTGGCGGCGCTTCCGGTCCAACTCACATAGAGCACAGTTTCGCCGTCCTTCAGCGCGAGCGGCCACCGCTGCGATTGTTCGTGGTGCGCGGTATCAAGCGGGGCCACCAGTTTCGGCGTGCCACCTGTCGCCGGAAAGGACAGCAGCTGAGTCCCCGAGCTGACGACGATCACATCGCCATTCGCCCAGGTCGCTCCGTACACAAAACCAGCTTGGATCGTGGGGAGCGGAACCACCGCTCCGCCGGAGAACGGCACCTTTCTCGGCTGGCCCCGCAGCATGAAGCCCAGCCATTTTGCATCCGGAGAGAAGAATGGCTGTAGCGCATTCTCAGTTCCCGGAATCGGATGCGGGTTCGGATCGTTAAGCGTACGCGCATAGAGCATGGTGGTCCCGCCGCGTAGCGCAGCAAATACGATGGTGTTGCCGTCCGGCGAGATCGCCAGCGAAGGGGACGGAGTGCCGACAATTCGCGTGTCGGCAGCGAGTGTCAGCGGGAAGCGGACGGACATTCCGCCCTCGTCGCGGGGCGCGCCGCGCCAGGCCCAGACCGCCGCCCCTATGGCCACTGCCGCGACAGCGGCCACCGTGATCGCAAACGTTCTCTTCGACACGCCGCGGCCGCCCGCGATTGCGTATCCCGCCATGCCCGCGCCGTTCGCGTTCGCGTAGGCCGGATTCGCCAGCGCATCGCCAAACGCCTTCGCACTTTCGAACCGGTCCGCGGGCAACTTCTCAAGCGACTTCGCCACGGCGGCGGCGACGTTCGGCGGCACCGACCTCCGTATCTCAGTAACCGATTTCGGCGAATCGGTGATGATGCGCATGATGATCTGCTGCGCGGACGAGCCGACGTGCGGCGGATTTCCGGTCAGCATTTCATAGAGTGCGGAGCCGAGCGAGTACACGTCCGAGCGCGCCGTGATCTCTTTCTCCGCCGTCGCCTGCTCCGGACTCATGTAGTGCGGCGTACCGAGCGACAGTCCGGTCTCCGTCATGCGTCCGCCCGCCGCCGCGCTCACCGCGAGGGCGATGCCGAAGTCGGCCACCATCGCATGCCCGCCGTGCAGCAGGATGTTCTCGGGCTTGATGTCGCGGTGCACGATGCCGTGCTCGTGCGCGTACTGAAGCGCGTCGAGGACTTCCCGGGCGATCCGCACCGCCTCATCCACGCCGAGCTGCGTCTCGCGGTTGAGTTTCTCGCGGAGCGTCTCGCCCTGGATCCAGGGCATCACATAGAACAAGAAACCGTCGGCCGTCCCCGAGTCGAACAGCGCCAGAATATGCGGATGCTGCAGGCTCGCGGTGGTCGTGATCTCCTGCACGAAGCGCTCGGCGCCGAGCACGGCCGCGAGTTCGGGCTTCAACACCTTGAGCGCGACCTTGCGCTTGTGCTTGAGATCCTCGGCGAGATACACCGTCGCCATGCCGCCGGCGCCAAGCTCGCGCTCGATGGTGTAGCGGCCGGCCAGCGCGGCGTTGAGTCGCTCGATCATAGCCCCATCGCCCGCAGCAACTCCGGGTAGCGCGGATGCGCGCGGAAGGCCGCGTCCGCGAATGCATCACGCGTCCAAAACGTGCTCAGGTTGTCGCGGCGCTCGACCGACTGACAGGCGAACTCCATCGCCTCGTCGGTCCGGCCGAGGTCGTGTGCGGCCGCCGAGAGCGACCACCGCGCCACGTCGCCCGTCTCGGCCCGGGCGATGAGCTCCGCGTAGATGGCTTCGGCGCGCCGCGCGTCGCCACGCTTCATGTAGACTCTCGGCAGACTCATCAGCACGAACGGGTGGCGCCCGAACAGGACCATGCTCCGCTCGGCCGCCGCCAGGGCGCCTTCCACATCGTCCGTCAGCGAGAGCGTCAGGATGTTGATCCAGCTTGAGACGAACGCCTGCGGATCGAGTCCGACCGCGCGCGCCGCTTCCGCCGCTCCCTCGGTCATGTGTCCGGCGACAGCGAGGCAAAGGCCGCGCAAAGCGGCGCAGTAGGCGCTCAGCGGATCGTCCGCCGTCGCGCGCGCCAGCTCCGCAAGGCTGCGCTCGTCGTCGTGGCGCGCCATGTTCAGTCCGCACAGGGCATACCACGCTCGCAACTCGCTGAGCCGCGGCTGCAGCGCGAGCGCGCGCTCCCACAGCTCGAACGCCCGCTGCGGGTCGTGTTCGTACATCATGCTGATCGTTCCGAGCGTACCCATCGCCTGGGCCATCGTCGGGTCGAGCGCGAGCGCCCGCGCGAGTGCGGCCTTCGCCAGCGGAATGTCGGCGCTCACGGTGCCAAACCCGTAACGCACCACCTGCACGAGTGTGTCGCCGAGTCCGGCGTGCGCTTCGGCATTGCCGGGCTCGAGTGCGATGGCGCGCTCGAAGCACTCGCAAGCGACAATGATGGCACTCCCGCGCTGCGCGGTGAGCGCGCGCCCTCGGGCCACCAGCTCGAATGCCTCCACCTGCGCGGAGGTCGCCTTCGGTGCGGGCTCCGCCGATTGCACGAAGGTGACACGCAGCTTGGCCGCAATCGCTCCGGCAATCTCGTCCTGCACCGCGAACACGTCGGTCAGGTCGCGGTCATAGCGCTCCGACCAGAGATGGTAGCCGTCGTGAACCGAGACGAGTTGCGCGGTGATCCGCAGCCGGTTGCCCGACTTGCGTACGCTCCCCTGCAGCACGGTGGCCACGTTGAGCTTCTGACCGATCTCGGCGAGCGGCGCCTGCTTCCCCCTGAACGAGAACGCCGAGTTGCGCGCGGCAATATGCAGCCCATCGATCTGGACGAGCGCGTTCATGATGTCCTCGGCAATCCCGTCGCCGAAGTACTCGTTCTCCTTGTCGGCGCTCAGGTTCTCGAACGGGAGTACGGCGAGCGACTTCTCAGGCGCGGTCGGTTTCGCTGCGGCGGTCTCGACTTCGCCGAGCGACGTCACGAACAGCGCCGCAGTGTCGTAACGGTCGATGGGGATGCGGGCGAGCGCCTTCTGCACCGCGCGCGCCACCGGCCGCGGCACACCCTCTCGAAGCGCCGCGACATCAGGCGGCGTCTGCACGAAGCGCTTCGCGATCACCGCTTGCACCGTCGGGCCCGTGAACGGCTGCTCCCCGACGAGCATCTCGTAGAGCACGCACCCGAGCGAATAGAGATCGCTGCGCCCATCGACGGGTTCCCCCACCGCCTGTTCTGGGCTCATGTACGCGGGCGTGCCGACAGTCATCCCGCTTTGCGTGAGCGTGTCTGTCGCAATGTCGCCCACCGCCTTGCCGATCCCGAAGTCGGCCACGAGCGCGTGCCCGTCCTGCAGCATGATGTTCTCGGGCTTGACGTCGCGATGGACGATGCCATGACGGTGCGCGTGATCGAGGGCGCCGGCCACTTCCATCGTGATTCGGACGGCTTCGTCTACGGGAAGCATTCGCTCGCCCTTGAGACGGTCGCGCAACGACTGCCCTTCAACGTTCGGCATCGCGTAGAACAGGGCGCCGCCGGCATCACCGGAGTCGTAGAGCGGCAGGATGTGCGGATGACTGAGTTTCGCGGCGAGCTGGATCTCGCGGAGAAATCGGTCGCGGCCAAGCGATTCTGCGAGTTCCGAACGCAAGACCTTCAGCGCGACGTGGCGGTCGTGCTTGAGATCGTGCGCGAGATACACGGTCGCCATGCCGCCGGCGCCGAGTTCGCGCTCGATCGTGTAGCGGCCGGCGAGGGCGGCGTTGAGTTGGTCGATCGCGCTCATCGCGGCTTTTCGACCGGCGTCAAGCAGGCGAGGCGACGTCGGGCCACGAACACGCGCGACATCCCACCGCCGCCAAGTTCGCGCTCGAGCATGTAACTACCGCTGAGGGTCGCCTGGAGCTGGTCGCGGAGATCCATCTATAGAATAGGACTGGGGTGGATCGCCCGAGTGCGGGAGCGTTCAAATGTAGGGTAAACGACTACGGGCGGCCAGTCGGCATGGGCGCTCGGGTCGTGGCAGCACGGCGCCGTCCGCGCTGCGCTGGCTCATATGGCCGAAACCCCATTGATGTCACGCGGCACGGGTACAGCTGATGCGTGGACTTGACCTGCTGTTTGGTCAGGTTCGATCGATGACAGGGACATCCTCGCTCATCCCCGGGCGCGCGGATCTTGGAACGTCGGAAAGCTTGATCTGCCGCTCCCCGACACCAGATGGGCCACATTGGAGCAGGACGTACCCGGCGGCGCAGTACGACGATCCGCGCAAGATCGGCGCGACCGTGGTGAAGGCCCGCGTGGCGTCCGACGTGTAGATCCACGCGGTGAGTTCCCGCGGGCAGAACTTGACCGTCACGGTGCCAGCCATGGTGGCTGAGTCGAGCGCACCTCGCAACGCATCCGCCAGCAACATTTCCTGTTGCCCCAGATCCACAGACGCGTCTGGCCGCGGATCCTGCCAGGCCGTGAGAAAGACAAGTTGCATCGACTATTCGCCGTGTTTGCGCTGGGACCTGTCTACGACTGTCTCGAGCTTCTCACAGATCTTTGCAGGAGACACTTCCAGCAGGAGTTTTCTGGATGGCGGTGCTGTCGGCGAGATCGCGCCTGAGCCGACGTGGAAGCTCGCTCGGAAACCCGGCGTTTCCCTGAGTGGTGCACGACAGAAAACGCAGCACCCGCGCCGCGTCGGAGTCCACCACGCGCGCGGTCCATGTGGTGACCTGTGAAGTTGGGTCAGACGGTGCCGGCGCATCACGTCGGCCTGACCCTGAACGCCAACTACGAGCCTAACGCGCACTACTGACAGCCGATGATGCCCTCGATCGTCGCCGGGGCCTGCGCGGGCACGTTGCCCACGAAGTAGGCGCACGTGAGCGGAAACGATTGCGGGTGCGTGGCGGTGGCCGACCAGCCGGACGCCGTCGCAGTCGTGATGGTGATCACGACCCCCGGCGACGTTTGTGAAGTGAGCGACGACAGGATCGCGGTGAACGCGTCATGGTCGAAGAAGTAGACCTCCTCCGCCTCCGCGAGATTGCGCAGATCCGACTTGATCGCGGTCTGGTAGGCCTTCCCCTTCGTGTCCGCAAATTTCGGTATCGCGATCATCGCGAGGATGCCGATGATCACCACGACGATGAGCAGCTCGATGAGCGTGAATCCGGTACGTCGCATTGCGTGACCATGGCTCGAGACAAATCGGTCGCGGCGCAGACCTGAGGATAGTAAGCCCGGATATCCTCTGCGCTGTCGGGAGAAACAGTACGAACGATCTGCGATGCTCACACATCGCCGGCGCGCGACCGAATCAGGCCACGCGGTCGGCGGCGACGGACCGCTCGTGCTGCCGCAGGTGCTCCGCCCAGGAATCGACGATGTACGTCTCCACGTAACGGTCGGGCTGCGCGAGGTCGCGGAAGATCCCCACTGCGATGCGCCGTCGCGGCGGCCCGGTCCGCTCCCGCTACCGGTCGATCGTCTTCATGCTCGCGGCGGGGTACCGGTCGCCCGCGACGGCCTCGCGCGGCACGGCCGCCTCCAGCTCCGCCACGTCGGCCGCGCTCAGCCTGATCTCCGCGGCGGCCGCGTTCTCCTCGAGATACTTCCGGTGCTTCGTGCCCGGGATCGGCACGAGGTCTTCGCCCTTCGCGAGGACCCACGCCAACGCCAGTTGGCCCGGCGTCACGCCGCGCCGCGCCGCGATACCCCGCACCCGCTCCACCAGCGCCTGGTTCCTCACGAAGTTCTCGGCCGCGAACCTCGGGAAGCGCACCGTCCGCGAGTCCCCCTCGCCGAGATCGCTCGTGTTGGCGATCGCGCCCGTGAGGAATCCCCTGCCGAGCGGGCTGTAGGGCACGAAACCGATCCCCAGCTCGCGCACCGTCGGCAGGATCTCCGCCTCCGCGTGCCGCTCGAAGAGGGAGAACTCCGTCTGCAGCGCGGTGATCGGATGCACCTTGTGTGCGCGCCGTATCGTCGCCGGCGACGCCTCCGACAGGCCGAGGAACTTCACCTTCCCCGCCGTCACCAGCGCGGCCATCGCGCCGACGGTCTCCTCGATCGGCGTCGCCGGATCCACGCGGTGCTGGTAGTACAGGTCGATGTGGTCCACGCCGAGCCGCTTGAGCGATGCGTCGCACGCGGCGCGCACGTACTCGGGCTTGCCGCTCACCGCGAAGAAGGTCGGGTCGTCCTTCTTGCGCACGTTGGCGAACTTCGTCGCGAGGAAGACCTCGTCGCGCCGGCCGCGGATCGTCCGGCCGATGAGTTCTTCGTTGTCGCCGATCCCGTACATGTCGGCCGTGTCGAGGAAGGTGATCCCGAGCTCCAGCGCGCGCACGATCGTCGCGGCCGATTCCGCGTCGTTGCGCGGGCCGTAGAACTCGCTCATCCCCATGCAGCCGAGTCCCATGCGGGAGACGACCGCACCCTGTGATCCGAGCTTGACCTTGTTCATAGATCCTGTCTCCCTCCAAGTCCGTAGACGCTGCTGCGCGCCCCACATGGAAATTGCACGGTGCTCGGTTACTCCGCCATCCGGCGCAGCGTCGCCGGCGTGTGGAGCCAGAGGAGCCGGCCGGTCGCCGGGCCGGGCGCACCGTCGCACTCCACCAGGCACGCGCCCCCTTTCTTGAGCACCACGTGCGAGTCGGTGCGTCCGGAGAGCAGCCACGTCACGAGTGTCCCAAGGTGCGGCTCGTGGCCGACGGCGGCCACCACGTCGTGGTTGACGTAGGCCTGCGCCCATTTCGCGAACGATGCGGGTTGGGCGTCGGGCGTGAGCGTCGAGGTCGTCTCGACATCGGCGATCCCGTACGCCTTCGCGACGATGGCCGCCGTCTGCTGCGCGCGGACGAGCGAGCTGGCCGCGATGACGTCGAGATGGGGGACCAGCGCACGAAGGCCTTGGGCCGCCTCGGTCATCTTGCGGCGTCCTTCGTCGGTCAGCGGGCGTCGGTCGTCGGACTTGCCCGTTGCAGCGAACGCCGAGCGTTCTTCCGCGCTCGCGTGCCGTATGATCAGGATTTGCACCGGATTCCTCCTGCGTTGGCGGCGCGGCTGTGGCCGTGGTCAACGGCACGCTGAGTGTCCGATTCGCCGTGCTCGGACCGTGAACGAAGGAGTATAGCCGTGCCTTCATTGTGTCCACCTTCAAGAACGCACCGCCGAGGGTCCCCCTGCCCTCTCTGCCATTTCGCGCTCGACCGACGCCTTGATCACGCTACACCTAGGTCGCGCAGCCCTTCCGTTCCAAATCGCAGTTGCTGAAAATCGGGATGGCGGGATTCGAACCCGCGACCCCCTGAACCCATCGCGCATTCGCACCAACTACTTTACGACATAAAGGCGACTTTCAGAGGGAAACCGGGCGTCGGTGCCGGCGTTTCCCGGCATAGAAACCGGGGTTTGGCGGGAGAAACGGGTACACAAACGGGGACTATCTCTTTGCCTTACAACGGTACTCCCTTGGAGCAAAGAGGACGGTTAGTCGTCGGCGTGCTCTCCGGTTTCGTCAGCCTAACAATTCCGAAACGCGAACAGCTGGCTGAGGCTCGTAACGGCCGCGAGCGGCGAAGGTCGCCTCGACCGCGATCCGAACAGCCGTGTGCGATATTTCGACATCGAGGGGCGAGACAAGGCGGAACGCGCGCGATGGTGGCCTGAATGTGTCAGAGAATGTGTCAGAGTAAGTTGCGGCGCCGGCGGGGCCGCCGCATACTCGAAGCGGCGATATCGCCCCTCGCCGCTCCCATCGACATGTTGCTCATCACGTCTCAAGCGTGAGCGTTTCCCATTCCCTAAATAACGGATCGGTCGCGTGTTTTGCAGGCCATCGATTCCACCTCTCGCGCTGACTATATCCCGATGCCGTTGAACATATCCTACATGGGAACGAAACGAGAGTTGGCGGCCGATGTGGCCCAGGTATTCTCCATGTGCCGGGGTGGGCCGGTGCTCGACGTATTTGCCGGGATGTGTAGCGTCGCGAGCGCTGTCGACCGAACAAGAAACGTTTGGTGCAATGACGTTCAGCACTTTGCGTCGCAAGTCGCCATGGCTTTCTTCGCTTCCGAAGGGTCAGTGGCCGAGGAGGAAACGCTCGCCGATCTCGCGATGCCCTTCTACGTGGCGAATAAAAAGGCTCTTACCGAGCGGTTCGAGAGTGAACTTGCTAGTGAAGCTCGGAACTTTGAGGCCAAATCCGCGAAGTCGCTCTTAGCCATGGAGCGGCGAATGCCGAATATTGCGACCGATCGCGACCTCGGGCGTGAACGCGGGCGATTGGCACGAACCCCGCGTTCATTTCCGTACCGTCTGTTCAGCATCACGTTTTCCGGTGCCTACTTTGGCCTCGCTCAATCGGTACAGATCGATTCGATTCGATTTGCGACGGATGAGCTCTTCTTCAGCGGCCGCATTTCAAGTGAGCAACACCGGTGG
>JADGQS010000093.1 GCA_017881585.1 Gemmatimonadaceae bacterium
TGAGCCTGCTGGAGCGCTCTCCGTCCTTCAGCTTTCCGCGATAGCGGTCGAGGCCGGGATCAGTCCTGCCGCGATGGAAGTCGCGCTCCGGGAGCACGCAACTGCGAAGGTGCCGGTTCCGACTTGGGTCCGTGCCACGCTGTTCGGCGTGCCGGATCGCACAACGGCACTACGCTTCTACTGGATATTCGTGGCGGGCCTCTGCGCGTCGCCGCTCCTCATGCGCCTCAACGTCCGTCCGGCCACTGGCGCGCTTCTCTCGCTGGGCGTCGCGGCGTTTTGCTTTGGCGCGCTGTGGAGTACGTCGCGCGCGGTCGCATGGTTTGACCGGCACGGGTGGCAGCGCCTGCCATAGGCGCGATCCCGCCGGCGGCTGGCCGGCGCCACTGGACAATTCGCATTGGACGGCACAATCGACCGATTAGCGCGTATCCCACGTTGAGGTCCAATGTCCTTTCGCCAGCTCCTGCTGAGTTCTGCGTCAATATTGGTGGCCGCTGCATGCGGCCAAGGCGCGAGCCGTCCCGATGCAGTCTCCGCAGTCGCGATAGCCGTCGCCGGCGATGATGAGGCCGTAGCCGTCTGCGATTCGGTGGCGGCCGAATGGAAACGTCGCGGATCGGCAGTTTCGATCCGAAGTGTCGCCGATACGCTGATATCCGAGCACGATGACCCGTTTGTGTACCAAGACGCTCCCCAGCACCGAGCGTGCCTCACTGTCGTGCGCGAGGAACACCCTCGCCCTGACCCGCAACCGATTGTGCATGGCGGGCAACGCGAGCCACTATGGCGGAACGGCTGGACGCCGATTGACAACATGGTTGCCGACGGACCTGATGGTGGCGAGCAGGGCTACATGCGCGGTGCAGTGAGATGTCTGGTGAGAGTGGATCAGGACGGTGGCGACGATGCGGATTCCACGTATGTGCCCGCCGATTGGCGCGTCGAAACGACCATGTGCTGGCGGAGCCGACAGCAAAAAGCAGGGAGGTAAGAAGCGATTCAACAGCGGCAGTGTGGCGTGCGGATGACGGGATCGTGTGTGTCCACTGTTGCAGACTTTGATTCGCTGCGACAACCACTGCCCCACAATGACTTACCCCTCCGCTTGACAGGTAGATAGCAAAGTGATATCACTTTGCTACCACCCCAACGGAGTCCGTTCCACATGTTCCGCGAAAACGAGTACCGCGCGTCCAATGGCCTGACCACCCTGCTCCTGCTGCTGGTCGTCGGGCTCTCGTCGTTCGCAGGCCTGCTGAAATCGGCGCAGGCGCAGATGCCGGCAGGCGTGATCATCAGCCTCCTCGTCCTCGTCATCACCTGCGTCCTGCTCGGCGGGCTGTTCACCGTCAATCCCGGCGATGCCAAGGCGCTGATCCTCTTCGGCAGCTACAAAGGCACGGTGAAAACACCGGGATTCTGGTTCGCCAACCCGTTCATCGCCAAACGCAGGATCTCGCTGCGGATCCGCAACTTCGAGACGCAGAAGCTCAAGGTGAACGACAACCGCGCCAACCCGATCGAGATCGCCGCGATCGTCGTGTGGAAGGTCGTCGAGACGGCCGAAGCGCTCTTCGAAGTGGACGACTACCAGAAATACGTCGCGGTGCAGAGCGAGTCGGCCGTGCGCGCCGTCGCGCAGTCGTATCCGTACGATTCGCACGCGGACAACGAAGAGGCGCTCTCGACGCACACGGCGGAAGTCTCCAAGTCGCTGCAGGTGGCAATCCAGGACCGGCTCGCAAAGGCCGGCGTCCAGGTGATCGAGGCGCGCATCTCGCACCTCGCATACTCGCCGGAAATCGCGCAGGCGATGCTCCAGCGGCAGCAGGCCACGGCCATCATCGCCGCGCGCTTCAAGATCGTGGAGGGCGCCGTCGGCATGGTGGAGAACGCGCTCGAACTGCTCGGCTCCAAGGGCATCGTGCACCTCGACGAGGAGCGCAAGGCGCAGATGGTGAGCAACCTGCTGGTCGTCCTCTGCTCGGAGCGCTCCGCCACTCCGATTCTGAACGCCGGCACGATCTACCCATAGCCGGGGCCGCGATCAGTGGCCGAGAAGAAGTCGTTCCTGCTGAGGATCGACCGCGAGGTGCTCGACGCACTGCAGCAATGGGCGTCCGACGACTTGCGGTCGCTCAACGGGCACCTGGAGTTCCTGTTGCGTGATGCACTGAAACGGGCGAAGCGCGTGCCGAAGCGATCGGCGACGGATGCGCGGCCGTCGGAGGAATGACGATGGCGTTTTTGGGAAGGACTCCACGTGGACGGCGCGACTTGAGCGGGCGGCAAGCGGGCGCGCTTGCGGCGATCGGCGCCGTCGTCGCCGCCGGCTCCGGCGTGTTCCAGAGCATTGCCGGGCACGGCCGGCGCCGCGGCGGCGACATCGGGTCGATGACCACGCTGCTGATATTCTGCGCCGCCATCGGAGTGCCGATCGTGATTTTCCTGATTGTGAAGATGACTCGAAACGGAGACGACGATGAACCGCGGAGTGAAGACATGAACTCGACAGCAAGCTCCATGACTACCAGCGACGAAGACGACAGCCGCGCGCCGCGCGCGATCATCCTCGCCGTGATAGCCGCGTTGGTCGCGATCGGCGTCGGGATGTTCGCCTGGACGCAGCAGGCACACGCACAGGGCACCGCCGATCGTGGCGCGTTCGTCGCGCTGAACGGCACCGACACGGTCGTGGTGGATAAGTTCTTTCGAACGGCCGACACGCTGCGCGGCAGCGTTTCACTGAAGGGGCAGGCGCGCGTGGACTACGTCGTCGCGCTCGGACCGGAGAACACGGTGCGGACGATGGCCATCAAGCAATTCAAGTGGGGCGCCGCGCCGGGTGAAGCGCCGACTGCGGAGGTCTTCACCACGATTCAGGGCGACAGCGTGATCTTCCAGATGGCCGGCAACACCGTGCGCCTGGCAACCAAGGCCGGCGCGGTGCCGTCATTCGGCAACGGGTTCGCGATCGAGGAACTCTTCACGCGGCGGGCTCGTGCATCCGGTGGAAGCGGCGACTATCCGTATCTCGCCATCAATGGCGGCGTCACGCTGCCGCTGACCGTGCGGCCCATCGGAGCGGACTCGATGGCGATCGCGATCGCCGGACAGGAACAACGATTCAAGGTGGACGCGACTGGCCGCATGATCGGCGGCTTCGTGGTGGGGCAGCCCGTGATCATCACGCGCGTCGGCGAGGCCGAAGCCGCGAAGATCACGTTCGGAATGGCCGGGGCGAATACCGCGGAGAAGCCGGACTACTCCGCGCCCCGCGGTGCACCCTACACCGCCGAGGAAGTCTCGTTCAAGGGACCGGGCGGCATCACGCTCGGCGGGACCCTCACGAAGCCGTTGAACGCGCGCGGTCCGCTCCCCGCGGTGGTCACGATCACCGGCTCCGGCCAGCAGGACCGCGACGAGTACATCCCGCTCGTCGGCGGCCTGCGGGTCTTCCGCCAGGTGGCCGACACGCTGAGCCGCGTGGGCATCGCGGTGTTGCGCCTCGACGACCGTGGCCTCGGCGCGTCGACCGGAAGCTTCGCCAACAGCAACACGGCCGATTTCGCCGACGACACCCGCGCCGCGCTCGCATATCTGCGCTCGCGCCCGGACATCGACCCCAATCGCCTTGCGCTCGTCGGTCACAGCGAAGGCGGGATGATCGCGCCGATGGTCGCCGCGACCGATCCGAAACTCCGCGCGATCGCGATCATGGCCGGACCCGCGGACAAGATGATCGACATCATCCTGGAACAGAACAAGTGGGTCGCCGACCACAATCCGAAGATGACACAAGCGCAGCGCGACTCCGTGCTCGCCGAGACGCGCGTCGCGCTCGCGCCGGAGCGGCAGTTCGCACCCGCACTGAAGTTCTGGATGTCGTACGACCCGGCGCCGGCCGCAAAGCAGGTGAAGGCGGCGACGCTGATTCTGCAGGGCGAGACGGACCGGCAGGTCCCCGCCGGGAACGCCACGAAACTCGCCGCGCTCATTCGCTTGGGTGGAAACAAGGACGTGACCGTCCGCATTTTTCCGGCGACCGATCACCTGTTTCTCGAGGACTCCACGGGCGACTTCCTCGACATGTACAAGCACGTGAAGACCAACAAGGTCAGCCCGGTCATTCTCGGGGCGATGGCGGATTGGCTGGTGCTGAAGCTCGGCACGCCGGCGGTGGTGAAGTAACCCTGAACCAAACGCTCTCAACTGCCACCTGTCAGACGACAGCTATCGGACAACGGCCTTTTTACCGATCGGTGCGCGCCGATTTTTCCACGTACACCGCTGCTGCCGCCGTCGCGCCGATGCTTTGCTTCGCCCGTCCCACCGTGAGCGAGATCGGCCCGTCGAACGGTTCGCGTTCGACGAGCCTGAGGATCGCACCCGGGACGATTCCGCGCTTCTTGAGATAGCGCAGGAGCTCCGGATCGCGGTCGCTCATGCGCACCACGCGTGCGCGGGCGCCGACCGGAAGATCGGCAATGCTCGCGAGGCGCCGCTCGTCCACGCGGCCGGCGACCGTCGGAATGGGCGCACCGTGTGGATCAGCAGTTGGATTCCCCAGTGCGTCGGCCATGCGGTCGACCAGATCCGCGCTCGCCGCGTGCTCCAGTCGCTCGGCTTCTTCGTGCACGTCGTCCCAACCGTAGCCGAGCTTGGTCACCAGAAAACTCTCGATGATCCGGTGGCGCCGGATCAGCTGCAGCGCAATGAGGCGGCCGGACGCGGAGAGACGCGCGCCGCGGTAGCGCTCGACCTTCACGAGACCGAGGCGCGCGAGACGCTGGAGCATCCCGCTCACGCTCGCGGCGGCGATGCCGAGCTGTTCGGCGATGTCGGTGGTCGCCGCGGGTGACCCGCCCTGCTCTATCTCGTAGATGACCTTGAGATAGTCCTCCGCCTGACGCGTGAGCGCCTTCTCGCGAGGGACGGCACGATGAGTGCTGTGCGCGCCGCTTCGTTCGTCGGTCGCGCGGGCGCTCATCCTGTGCCGCCGCTGGGCCGCTCGCGCACGAGCAGGACGGGCACGAACGACTGGTGCCGTACTTCGTTGGCGACGCTGCCGTAGATCAGGTCCTTCATGCCGCGGTGGCCATGCGTGCCCATCGCGATGAGATCGCAGCCCTCGCGCAGCGCGGCGGCCGTGATCTCGTTGGCGGGATCGCCGGAGGCGAGCACCGCCTCGACGGCGAAACCGTCGGCGGAGAGTTTCGCGGCGACGTCGTCGAGATACGCGCGATCCTTCCGGATCTCTTCCGATTCGCGGAGTTCGAGCGCGCTCATGTTGCGGGCGGCGAACCCGTCGGCGACGTGCATCAGCACGATGCTCGCGCCGCAGTGCTTCGCGAGGGCGCGCACGTGCGCGACGATCGCCTCGTCGGTGCGTGTGTTTTCGAGCGGCACGAGAATGCGTGTGTACATCAGGCGAGCCACTCCGTGAAGGTCTGCACCAGAAGCCAGCCGTTGAGCGCCGCGATGAACGCCGCCGCGCACCAGGCCAGGGACTTGAGCCAGCGGGGGTTCGCGAACTCCCCCATCTTGGCACGATCGTTCGTGAATTGCACTAGCGGCACCACCGCGAACGAAAGTTGCAGGCTGAGGATGACCTGGCTGAGGATGAGGAGCTTGGCGGTGCCGTCCTCCCCCGCAACTATAGATACGATGACCGCCGGCACGATGGCGATGGCGCGGGTGATGAGCCGCCGCACCCACGGGCGGAGCCGCAGGTCGAGGAAACCCTCCATCACGATCTGGCCGGCGAGCGTCCCGGTGAGGGTCGAGTTCTGGCCGCTCGCGAGCAGGGCCAGCGCGAAGATGGCGCTCGCCCCGGCCACGCCGAGCAGCGGCGTGAGCAGTTTGTACGCGTCCTGGATCTCGGCGACGCCCGTGTAGCCGCTGTAGTGGAAGGTCGCGGCGGCGACGATCAGGATCGCCGCGTTGATGAACAGCGCGATGGTGAGCGCGAACGTCGAGTCGATGAACGCGAAGCGCACGGCCTCGCGCTTGCCTTCCGCCGTCTCTTCGTAGCGGCGCGTCTGCACGATCGACGAATGGAGATACAGGTTGTGCGGCATCACCGTGGCGCCGAGGATGCCGATGGCGATGTAGAGCTGCGCGTGATCGCCGAGGATCGAGGCGGAGGGAACGAATCCGAGCGCGACCGCGCCGAGGTCGGGCTTGGAGATGACCATCTCGAACAGGAAGCAGGCGCCGATCGTCGCGATGAGCGTGATGACGACGGCCTCGAGGAGGCGGAACCCCCGGTTCTGGAGCACCAGCACCACCAGCACGTCCGCGGCGGTGATGAGGATGCCGATCGTGAGGGGAATGTTGAACAGGAGCTTGAGCGCGATGGCCGAGCCGATGACCTCGGCCAGGTCGCAGGCGGCGATGGCGATTTCGCAGCCGATCCAGAGCGCGATCGACACGGGGCGCGAGTAGTGATCGCGGCAGGCCTGTGCGAGGTCGCGTCCGGTGGCGATGCCGAGCTTGAGCGCGAGTCCCTGAAGGAGGACCGCGATGAGATTCGAGACGAGGACGACCGAGAGCAGCGTGTAGCCGAACCGTGCGCCGCCGGCGATGTCGGTGGCCCAGTTGCCCGGGTCCATGTAGCCGACGGCGACGAGATATCCGGGCCCGGAGAACGCGAGCACCTTGCGCCACCAGCCGAGGCGGTTCACCGGGATGGTGCGGTGGGCCTCGGCGAGGGAGGGGGCGGAGCGCGAGCGGCGCCAGCCGGAGACCGGCGATGGCGCCGGTATGTCGGGAGGCGGTGTGGCGGCTGGCGGCTGGGTGACGGCCAAATGCTCTGTGTAGGAGAAACAATAAGTTAGTACGCACTAACTTATTTCATGGCGTCCCGGCTGTCAACCAGAGGCCGCGAAGAGCCCCACGTCTCCGAGCCGCGGCTGCCACAGTGATTCCTCCACCACCACGCGCCAGCGATCGCTGGTCACCGCGGCGAACCGGTCGATCTTCCTGTGTCCGATCGTCGTGCCGCGCGAGACCGCGCTCCACGCACCGTTCACGAGCGCTTCCACGCGATAGCGCGACACCGCCTGCCCGCGCTCGATCTGCTCGCGCAGGACGACCATCCCGATCGGCACCGATTCGCGGAGATCCAGCTCCACGCCTTCCTTCGTGCGCCCGATCCGCGCCGCGGCCGCGCGATCGTCGGCGAACACTTTGCGCATCCGCGTGCCGAACTCGGCGAGCCGCCGCGCATCCGCCTCGTGAAACAATCCCTCGCGCGTCGGCGGCACGTTGAGCAGCAAGTTCGCGTTCCGCCCGACCGACGCGAAGTAGAGCTCCATCAGGTTCTCCGTGCTCCGGACCTTCGCGTTCTCGGCCTCGTGATGGAACCAGCCGGGCCGGATCGAAACGTCGGCCTCGCCGGGACGCCAGACGACACCATCCGCATTCCCGTGCTGCAGCCACTCGCCCACCTGCGGCGCATCGTACCCGGCATACGGCACGAACGCGGGATCGACCGTGCACCAGTTGGGATCACCCGCCATCCCACGCTCGTTTCCGATCCACCGGATGTCGGGACCCGCATCCGAAAACATCAGCGCACCTGGCTGCAGCCTGCGAACCGTGCCGTGCACGCGATCCCAGTCGTACACCTGCTTCTTGCCGTTCGGCCCCTCGCCGTTCGCGCCGTCGAAGAAGAGTTCGACGATCGGCCCGTACTGCGTCAACAGCTCGGTCAGCTGCGCGATGTAGTAGTCGTTGTAGCGCGGGCTGTCGCCGTACGTGCGTTCGTGACGGTCCCACGGCGAGAGATACAACCCCGGTCGCAACCCCTCGGCGCGCATCGCATTCACGAACTCGCGCACCACGTCGCCGTGACCGTCGCGCCATGGACTATTCTTCACCGAGTGGTCGGTGTACCTGCTCGGCCACAAACAGAATCCGTCGTGATGCTTCGCGGTGAGGATCACGTACTTGAACCCGCCGGCCTTCGCGGCGCGCGCCCACTGCCGCGCGTCGAAGCGAACCGGATTGAACGCGCGCGGATCCTCGCGGCCGTCGCCCCACTCGCGATCGGTGAAGGTGTTCATCCCGAAATGGGTGAACAGGCCGAGCTCGGCGCGCTGCCACCAGAGCTGCGATCGCGACGGCGTTGGCAAGAACGGCGTGATCTCCGTCAGCTTGAACGGGCCGCACGCCGCCGCGCCGATGGCCGTCGCACTCGTCGCCAGGAAATCCCTCCGTCTCATTCGCGGCTCACTCGTTGCCCCTGGCCAATCTCGCCACTCCCGCTCACCCCCCTCACGCGTCGCTCTTCGCCGACTCGCCACTCCCCACTGCCCCCCACTGCATCCAAACTCCCCACCCCACCGCCCACCCGAGCAGCGCGCCAAACGTCACGTCGCTCAGGTAGTGGCCGTGCGAGAGCACTCGCGTCGCGCCGCATCCCCATGCGAGCACGTAGAACACCCAGCGCGCCCGCGGATACATGCGCGCGAGCATCGTCGCCGCGCCGAACGCGACCATCGTGTGGCTGCTCGGCGTCGCGAGTCCCGCCGTCGAGAACGCGTGATCGCTCCACGCGCGAAACACCCAGCTGCCCGCGTCGACGTCGGGTCGCTCGCGGCGAATCAGCAGCTTCATCACTTCGCACAGCAGCCCCGCGAGCACCGGCGATCCGAGCACGAGCAGGGCGCGCCGCTTGGCGAGCGCCGCATCCCGTTCGCGCTGCACGAGCCAGATGATCAGCGCCACCGGGATCCAGACGTAGAGCGTGCCGGTCGCGCGCAGCGCCATCGCCCAGTCGAGATCGTACAGCCTCGCGCGATAGAGGTGCGAATATGCCCACTGGTCGCCGAACGCGGGGATCAGGAGGAACGCGAGCGTGATCGCGAGCGCCACCGTCGCGCGAACGGCCAGCGGCGCGCGCGAATACGACTTCCAGCCTTTGGAACCACCGTAGCTCATCGAATGATCTCCTCGAACCGGCGGAGGATCTGCTCGGTCATTCCCCAGATCACATGCCCTTCATAGTGAATCGCGGGACGCATGGTGGTCGTCTGCCGGACGAAGATCTCCGTCGCGCGCGCCGCCGCCGGGTCGAGGATCGCGTCGAGCGGCGCCCAGAAGAAATCTGCGACTTCGTCACTCGACGCGATGGCCGCACCGGCCGAGATCGTCGCGACGTACGGACGGACGATGACCGGCGGCAGCACCGCGAGGCGCGGCCGCAACTCGTCGAGCGCGCCGAGGATGGTGCCATGGCCCCTGAGTTCGAGTCCCACCTCCTCGTGCGTCTCGCGGACGGCGGTGTCCTCGAGCGATTCGTCGGAGTCCTGGTGCCGGCCGCCCGGGAGCGCGATCTGCCCGCTCCATGGATCGTCGTCCCGTACGGCGCGCTTGATGAAGAGCAGTTCGACGTCGTTGTCGCGGGTCTCACGGAGGATCAACGAGACCGCGGCCTCGAAATACGTGCCGTCGCGACCGGCCAGCGCCGGCGCGTGCGCGTGCAGCGCGCTCGTGATGTGGGCCAGGCGCGCACTCGCGGAGGCCCCGGCGCGCGTCATCCCTCGACCGGGCCGTCCACAGCCATCCAATCGGCCCATCCGCCGGCGAGCGACGCGACGTCGGTATAGCCCATCGCCTGCATCGTATCGGCCGCGAGCGCGGAGCGATTCGCACGCGCGCAGTACACCACGACTTTCGCGTCGCGCGGCACGAGCCCCTCGACCTTGCTCTCGAGATTTCCGCGCGGGATATGCACGGCTTTCGGGAGACGGCCGAGGTTCCACTCGTTGGGCTCGCGAACGTCGAGATAGACGGCGTTGTCGCCGCGCTCGATCATGGCCTTCACGTCGGCGGCGGAGAGCTCGCGGATCCGCGCGCGGGCTTCGTCGACGAGGTCGGCTCCGGTCTTGTGGGGCAT
>JADGQS010000240.1 GCA_017881585.1 Gemmatimonadaceae bacterium
TCGCGATCACGGCGCGCGCGGCAGCGGCGCAGGCGATGGCCGCGGACGTTCTCGTCACCAACGGCACGCTGTACGACGGCTCGGGCACCCCCGGCCGTCGCGCCGACGTGGCGCTCCGTGCGGATCGCATCGTGTTCGTAGGCGATGCAAAGAGCGCCCGCATCACCGCCGCGCGCACGATCGACGCCACGGGCCTCATCGTCGCGCCGGGGTTCATCGATCCGCACACGCACACGCAATCGGACCTCTCGAACGCGTCGAGGCGCGCGAACCTCGACTACATCATGCAGGGCGTGACCACCGTCGCGACGAACAACGACGGCAGCGGTCCCGTGGGAATCGGTGCGCTGCTCGCGTCGTGGGACTCGGCCGGCATCGGGACGAACGCACTGCTCTTCGTGCCGCAGGGCAGCGTGCGGGGCGCCGTGATGGGAATGTCCGACAAGGCACCCACGCCCGCACAGCTGCAGCAGATGAGGGCGTTCGTCGAGCGGGGAATGCGCGAAGGCGCGTTCGGAATGTCGACGGGACTCTACTACGCGCCCGGCAGCTACTCCTCCACCGAGGAGGTCATCGAGCTCGCGAAGGTCGCCGCCGCGCACGGCGGGATCTACGACACGCACCAGCGCGACGAGAGCTCGTACACGATCGGCCTGCTCGCGTCGGTCCGTGAAGTCTTGCGCATCGGGCGCGACGCCCACATCCCGGTGCACTTCTCGCACATCAAGGCGCTCGGCGCGGATGTCTGGGGAGATGCCGACACCGTCATCGCGATGATCCACGCCGCGCAACGCGACGGCCTCACCGTGGCCGCATGCCAGTATCCCTACGATGCGTCGGGTACGAGCCTGGTTTCCGCGCTCGTTCCCCGCTGGGCGGAAGCCGGCGGCCGCGATTCACTGCTCGCGCGGATCATCGCCCCGGCCACGCACGCGAAGCTCGCGGCCGAGATGCGCGACAACCTGAGGCGGCGCGGCGGCGCAGGCGCCATGCTGATCGTGAGTTCCCGACAGCGCGACCTCGCGGGGAAACGTCTCGATGCGATCGCCGCGGCTCGCGGCACGGAACCGGTCGAGGCCGCCCTCGAGATCATCCGCACCGTCGGTGACCAGAGCGTCGCGTCGTTCAACATGAATGCGAAGGACATCGACACATTCATGCGCGCCGATTTCGTCACCACCTGCTCCGATGGCTCCGACGGCCACCCTCGCAAGTTCGGGACCTTTCCCAGGAAGATTCGCGACTACGTCCTCGACCGCTCCGTGCTCACGATGGAACGCGCCATCGCGTCGAGCAGTTCACAACCGGCGCGCGACCTGCAGATCGCGGAGCGGGGCAAGATCGCGGTGAACTGGTTTGCGGATGTGATCGTGTTCGATCCGAAGACGATCCGCGACCTGTCGACGTACGCCGAGCCGGAGAAGCTCGCGACTGGCATGCGATGGGTGTTCGTGAACGGAACGGTGGCAGTCGAGAACGGGGTGCCGACGCACTCGCTGGCTGGGAGGGCGCTGCGGTTCACGAAGTGAACGGCGAGTAATCCGTAGTTGGTCATTGGTCGTTGGTTTTTTGCGAAGGCGATTGTCAAACATCTGGCACCGGTTTGACAAGCGTTTTCAGTAAGAGATCAAAGAGATCGTGCTGTCGGTTGTTATACCGAAACTGCATCTCGTAGAGGTAGAGGGGGAACTTGATGGGGCTCACGGCGTGCCACGCATGCTGCCCCCCGTCGAGCCGAATCCGCCCGCGCGATCGGTCGAGCGCAGGACGGAGCCCTCGGCGAAGTCGAGCACTTCGAATCGCGCCAGCACCATTTGCGCGATGCGATCTCCGTGCACGATCACGAGCGGCGCACCGCCACCGTTCTTCACCGGCACGCACCACTCGTCGGGATAGTCGGCGTCCACGGTTCCCGGTGAGTTTGCGATGACCAGGTCGGTCTTGACGCTCGTGCCCGATCGCGGCCGGATCTGCGCTTCGAATCCCGCGGGGAGTCGCGCCTTGAACCCGAGGGGCACGAGCGCCTTCTCACCGGGGGCCAGCGTGAGCGAGAACGTTCCGTTGCTCTCGATGCACGGCCGCTCGTGCATCACACCCTCACGCCAGACGCGCACGGTGCGCGCCGCCAGATACGCTGCGAGATCGTAGCCCGCGCTGCCTGCGGTTCCCCGCTGCGGCCTGTGGACGCCGGAGTGGAGTGCCTCGAAGACGATAGGTTCCATTCCGAAAAATAGGGGCTCGCTCGTCCGCGTGGCGTGCGCGGGGCCGGCCCGGTTCCGTTATGGTACTTGACGTGTATATGAACCCATGAGATTCCGCCGCGTCCTCCTCTCACTGATTCTCGCCGCCGCCGTCGCGGTGCCGCTTCGCGCGCAGATCATCCGCGATCCGGCCAACGTCGCGGACGCTCCGTCGGGCCCTGCCGGCTCGGCCGCCGAGACAGGCCGGCGGGCGCAGCAAGAGTTCGAACGCTATCGCCGCCTGCATCTGCCGACCGGGAGCGTCGGCCGGCCCAGCAACTGCGACGAGACCGTGGGCCGGTTCTGCTACTGGTACAACGAGCGGGTG